>NZ_DOEM01000014.1:0-44926 GCF_003533255.1 Pediococcus sp. | reverse complement strand
TTGTTCAGTTTTCAAAGGTCTACCAATTGTCTTTTAAGAAAAATTTCTTTTTCCTTTGCGATAACTTTATTAGTATATCATCTGGCTAGCAGCTTGTCAACAAAAACTTTTAATTCTTTTTTGAAGAAGCAAGCTGTTCTCCGTCAGGCAACGTATATAAATATACCAAGTCATAAACATTTCGTCAAGCATTTTTTGAAATTTGTTTTGATTTGTTTCATTTTTTGCTGAAAATCACCGTGTTTTTCACCTATACCAATTTCAGATTGACTGCTTTTGATACCCATCGGATAAGCCATTTCCTAGTCGTTGAACGCCTAAATCAATTTGTGAAAGAGAAACGCTACTAAAACTAACTCTCGCGCCATTTTTATGTGATTTATCTGGAAACAGATTGGTTGAAGGAATCACCATCACATGAAAACTGGGCTTTAACTGTTTTGTTTGAATGCTTTCTAGGTCGATATTCTCCGGAACAGTAATCCAAGTGAAGAATCCACCCTGTGGTTTCGTATAACTTACATTGTTTGGCATGTATTGTTGCATTGCTTTCATCATAGCATCCCGTTTGATTCGATAACTTTTTCGCAACTTCTCTAGATGGTTCGACAAACTATACTTTGATAGATAAGCATTCACTGTTTGAATCATGATATTTGAAGTCTCTAGATCCGCACCAGCTTTCAATTCTTGCAGCCGATTAAAAACTTGACCACCAGCTGATAACCATCCCAAACGCAATCCGGGAGCCAAGATTTTTGAAAAACTTCCTAATTGAATTACACGATTTTGTGTGTCCATTGACTTCAATGTAGGTAATGGCTCCCCTTCGTATCTTAGCCAGCGATAGGGAGCATCTTCCAAAATCAAAACATCATAACGGTTAGCTAATTCAATTAACTGCTGACGTTTTTCCAATGACATTACAATGCCAGTAGGATTTTGAAAATCTGGAATCGTATAGATAAGCTTTATGGAATTTTGAATTAGCATACGTTTTAGTTCAGTTAAATTCATCCCATCATCTTCCATGCTAACGGAAAAGTAATTTGGTTCATAAGCATCAAACGCAGCTAATGCGCCAATATAAGTTGGTCCTTCTACAACCAAACCGTCGCCTTTGTTAATTACAAGCTTAGCAACTAAGTCCAATCCTTGCTGGGCACCTTGTGTCATCATAATCTGATTAGCACAAGTTACTGTGCCATCAGCATTCAACAAATCAGCAATTTTGCTTCGCAGCTCAGCAGATTCCTCACCCACCTGATACTGTAAGGGTGACTTTTGGTTAGTAACTGCAATTTGAAAACTTTCTGCTAATTCTTGGTTGGGAAACAAGCTGGCATCAGGAAAGCCACCCGTAAAAGAAATCATTTCAGGATCTCTACTTGGATAGATAGCATTCAACCCACTTTTTGAAGTTAACGAAACTCGACTAGCAAATTCTTCTTCCATTACAATTCCTCCATACTTTTTCGGTTTCCTTATTGACTCTATGATACTAATTATTTAGTATGAAGTAAAACTCAACGTTCTCAATAGAGCGTGAATGCTTTTCATCACTAAACTATTTGAAATTTACGTTTCATACTTATATATAGAAGGAAGTGCATTAGATGGCTAATTTTTCATATGAGATTTTTGCTCAAGTCGTGACCACTAACAATTTCGGTCAAGCCGCAAAAATACTAAACGTAACCCCAAGTGCAGTCAGTCATGCAATCAGTCAATTAGAACATGAACTAGGATTTCCATTATTTATCCGTAACCGAACTGGTGTGGAACTGACACCAGATGGCCAACAAATTTTACCTGTCATTCAGCACATTTTAAACAGTGAGGCTCAGTTGCAACAAGTTGCCGATCAAATCCGTGGTCTAAATTTAGGAACCGTTCGAATTGGCGCATTTAGTAGTGTGTGCATAAACTGGTTACCCACAATTATTCGCCGGTTTAAGAAAAAATATCCTGGCGTCGAGGTGACAATCACCCAAGGGACCTTTTCAGAAATTACCGAAATGACTCGCATTGGCTCTGTCGACATTGGCTTTGCCACACTTCCAGTAGATTCGCAGCTTCAAACAGAATCTCTAATCGAGGATCCTATCTACTGCGTCACTCCAGCAAACTTTGTACCCAAAAACAAAACTTATATTACAACCGATGACATTGGTGATTATCATTTTATTCTTCAACAAATTGACTATGATCGTGATACCAAGAAAACTTTGGATCAATACAACGTGGCCCCGAAAGCCATTAGTTATTCAATCGATGATCAATCCATCCTTTCTATGGTAGAAAGTGGACTGGGTTTTGGAATTTTGCCTAAGCTAGCGCTGCAAAAGTTGACTGGTGATGTGAATGTTTATCCCTTTTCACACCAATACAACCGCACAATCTGTCTCAGTGTCAACAAAACTCAAGCTGCATCCCCCTCTACAAAACTTATGATGACCGAAATCCATGATTACCTGACCCAACACTATCAAGATGATTACTTGGGGCATCGTTCAAAATAAACATAAAGCTAATCTCTGGTTGTAAGTTAACTCTTGTGGCCGGTGTGCAACGATATATTTATATGGATGGTGAAATTTGTTATTTTCAAAAGATCCATATTGTTCAAAAATAAACATGTGAGACTTTCACAAACCAAAGTTCAATCCACTGTTAAACAATTAGTGGATATAGATTGATTGGGCGGCCCAAAGAGTGACATATGAGGAGGATCTTTAGTATGAATAAATTAAAACTGCAGGTTACAATCGACAGACCAAAAGGATATGTGGATCAGTTTGGAAACGTATATCCATTAAACTACGGCTATATTTCTGGTATTATTGGCGGCGATGGTGAAAAACAGGATGTCTATGTGATATCAAAAAATGCAGAAACTCCCATCGGAACTTTTACTGGTATACTTGTCGCAATCATTCATCGTGATGATGATGTTGAGACAAAATGGGTAGTTACATCTGAAAAAGAAGTAATATCCGAAAAAGAAATTTTTGAAAATACCCAATTTTTAGAAAAGCATTTCAACTCAAGAATAGAAATCCTGTAAATCTGCTGCTTTTCAAATGAGTATAGTAGCATTTAGAGCGTTTAAGCAGACTTTACTAGGCAGATAACAGAATCGTCTTAGTTTCTCTGTTCATTTTAAGGCTAAATTGACATATCCATTTCTGAAATGCTTTTACCTATTCTTATTGGTGAAAAATCTGTGCGTTTAATACTAGCAAGAAGTTATTACCTTTAATAAAATCTAACATTAAAATAATAAACACGTACGATCCCAAATACCCATAAAGCGCCAAATTATCAAACAGCACATTGCCTAAGATAATTTGACGCTTTTTTGAATTTTCCCATATCTTTAGAAAAGCTTCTGTATATAGAAGAGCAAAGATTTCAAATTATTTCTAGGTGTTTAATCAGTAGGACCGCTCGGCAAAATAAGAGGCTGATTATAACCACGACTCCCGCGGGATTGCGATCCCGCATCCGTCGTGGTTATAATCAGCCTCTTACCATTTTGCCTCGCGCACTCTACTTAATTCGCACCAAGAAATACTTCTTCTTTCCACGACGGACAATGACAAACTTCCCTTCAAAGTGAGCACTTGGATCAATCTCTGCATCCACATCCTGCACCTTTTCACCATTAATCCAGATCGCACCATTCTTTACATCTTCTCGCGCCTGTCTTCTCGAAGCCTCAATCTTCGTATCATCAACCAACCACAATATAATGTTTTTCTTCTCAGCACTAACCTCAACAGATGGCATATTCTTAAATCCCTGTTCAATCTCTTCTGCAGTTAAATCCTGCACCTCACCAGAGAACAAAGCCTGAGTAATATGCTGTGCCTCAACCACCGCCTGTTTGCCATGCACAAATTCCGTCACTTCTTCTGCCAAACGACGCTGAGCCTCACGCTTCTCAGGCTCCGTACGTACCTTTTCTGCCAACGCCTTAATTTCGTCTTCATCAAGGAATGTGAAGTACTTCAAATATTTCACTACATCCCGATCATCCTGGTTAATCCAGAATTGATAGAATTCATATGGTGACGTCTTCTTAGGATCCAGCCAAACAGCTCCACCGGCCGTCTTACCAAACTTAGTCCCGTCTGCTTTCAACATTAATGGAATCGTCAGCGCAAACACATCTGTATCTGAACCTTCAATTTTATGGATCAAATCAATTCCAGCAGTAATATTACCCCATTGATCAGCACCACCAATTTGTAACTGAACATTTTCATGTTTATATAGATGAAGGAAATCAATTGATTGTAAAATCTGGTACGTAAACTCTGTGTATGAAATCCCTACTTCCAAACGACTTGCGACAACTTCCTTATTCAACATTGTATTCACATTAAATAACTTACCGTAATCGCGCAAGAAATCTAACAAAGAGATTTTTGAAAGCCAATCGTAGTTGTTCACGATAGTAAAGTTTTTCGTCCCAAACAGCTTGATCATTTGTGCGGATAACGCATCTTCATTATGTTTAACCTGCTCCATAGTCTGTAGAACTCGTTCAGAGTTTTTACCCGAAGGATCACCAATGGCACCAGTTCCACCACCAATTACAATTACCGGATGGTGACCCTGAAGCTGGAATCGTTTCAACATCATAAAGGGAATCAAATGGCCAATATGCAAACTATCACCAGTTGGATCAACACCGCAGTATAAACCAATTTGTTTCTTATCTGTAAGTTCATGTAATCCTTCTTCATCCGTTGTTTGATTGACGGCACCCCGCCATTTTAGTTCATCAATAATATTCATGTAATCGTCCTCCTTATTATTTTTGATATAAAAAAAATCCCTAAAGTCAATAAAGACTCTAGGGACGAATTTTTCCGCGTTACCACCCAAGTTATTACATTTCAATGTAATCACTCAACATCGATAACGGGATGAATCGCTAATTTAGGATTAGAAGCTCAACAAGTGTAATTCACAATTATCACATTCTGGTTCGCAATCCCACCAGATCTCTGAAATGTTGGATAATCTGCTACTTCGGTTGTCTCAATGCTTTTAATGTTAATTACATATTAAGAGAGTTGATTTCGCAAGTCAAGCATCTTTTTACAAAACTAGGCGAATCAGCGCCATACAAATAATTCCGACCACCACAATCACAATCAAACTTTTAGAAATAATGGCGGCGATAAACGCGGGCACAGTTGCTAACAAATTATCGAGATTGACCGTTGGTAACGAGCCAGCGTGATGAGTAAAAATGTTTTCCATAATCAGCGCCGTCATAATGACAATGGGCACAAAACTCAAATAGCGAATCAACCACTTTGGTAAATCGAAGTTTTTAACCAGTACAAACGGAATTACCCGCGACAGCCATGTAACCAAGCCACAGCCAATAATTGCCCACATAACTTTCATCGTGATCGCCATTGTTCCACCACCATTCCTAAAAAGCATCCAATCAATGTCGTGGCAATCAACGCCACATTATCAGAAAAGAAAATTGTTAAGCCATACATTAACGCACAAATAATGACCACCATGACAACCTGAAATCCAAATGCTTTGCTGCGATCGGTAATCATTGCAGGTAGAGAAGCCCGATAAACATCGCCACAAGGGCAAAATCAAGACCAAACGCTTTTGGATCACCAACCAAATTTCCAAGAATGCCACCAGCTGCCGTGGCCAACGCCCATGTGAGATAGGCAACCAGATTGGCCCCGTGAAACCAGCTTGGTGTCAAACGATGATTCGTAAAATTAAGTTTGTTCATGCTTAACGCGAAAGATTCATCTGTTAGCAAAGTACCAATCCCAATGTTTTGCCAAATCGAATCTTGGCGAAAATATTGAGCTACCGTGGTACTCATTAAGATAAAACGCGCATTTACTAAGAATACAGACAACATGATAAACGGAATTGAACTGCCAACCAGCAATAAACTTACCATGATGAACTGTGCCGAACCAGCATATGTAATTAAAGACATCAAGAAAATTTCTAGAACACTCAAACCACTCGTTTTTCCGACAATTCCAAACGCCAAACCAATGCCAATGTACCCAAATACAGTTGGCAACGCATCTTTAACACCTGTTTCAAAATTTAGTTTATCATTCACTCAAGTTCATCCCTTACCCACTTTTATTTCCGCCAACAGCCTTTTTAACAAAAAATCAATTTATAAACGTTTTATTTGTTATAATTTAGACAAACTATTGTTCAGGAGGCACCCCTATGAAAACCTTGTATATCGACCACATCACCGTTGGCTCTTACACTTATCTTTTGGCAGTAGGTGACCGCGGTTTAGCTTTTGTCAGTTCGAACACTGATGGCGAAGATGACCTGCAGCATTATTTTCCTCACGTTCAAAAAGTGAAAAATTCGGTTAAGACCAATGCCTACGCACTAGCACTTAAAAAACTGTTAACCGGCGAATCGCAAAAATTCTCTCTACCAGTAGAGTTCAACGGAACCCCTTTTCAAAAATCTGTCTGGCAAGCTCTTTGCAATGTTCCTTATGGAGAAACGACAACTTACAGTGCATTAGCCGAAAAAATCCACCGACCAACTGCCATTCGAGCGGTTGCTAATGCAGTCGGAAGAAACCCCAATCAAATTGTGATTCCTTGTCATCGTGTATTGCGAAAAGACGGTTCAATTGGTGGTTATCATGGTGGTTTGCCTTTAAAACGTGACCTGTTAGCTCTTGAAGCGCGCACAAAACAAAGTTAACCTACCACTTCAAAAAGTTCACAAAGACAGTTCATATCTTCACTAAATGTTTTGCCAGCCTCTTTGTATTCTTGCTTAAAAAATGCCTCATGGACCTTACGCCAATAAGCTAATGTGCGATCACCTTCGCCTTCGTAGTACGCGTGTTCAGCGGTTACATTTTTATAAGGAACGACCTCCACAGCGAGTGTTTTTGTGATGCAAACTGGATGACCATGACCATCCAAAATCATGTTATATTCACCGACCTGCGGATAAGCCTCATCTTCTTCATATAAATCATATGCCGAAGTTGTGGCTGTTTTTATACCTCTGAATGTCAAATCAGCAAGTTCATTTGCCATCTCAGGTGTAGAGCCAAACGTCCAAGCACTGTAAACAGCACCATTTAACTGCTGCTCCTTTACAAACGTTTGCCAATAGGCTTTAATTTCAGCTTCATGTGACACCAAATCACCTCATTAAATATTTTTACCATTATAGCATTTTTACACGCCTCAAGTCCGTATCAATGTGCTACAAAATTGATTCGTTTTTCCTCATGGCGACTGGTCTTAACCATCTAATTAATTTAAACTTTCGGTCTGGTGTGATACGGTTTATTCAGGTAACTTAAATATAAGGAGATTATTTTTATGACAACTAAATTATCACGCGGTAAATTTGAAAACTTACAAAAACTAGCAGATGACGAAGGCACCATTAACATTCTGGGATTAGGTGAACAAACTAAATTTCAAGCGATGATGAAAACTGCTGAAGAGTCTGCCGGCCATCAATTTGAAGTTGATCAATGCATCGAATTTAAGCAAATTTTATCAGAGTTCTTATCACCAAATGTTTCCGGAGTGCTTTTGGATCCAACGCTGGGCACTAAAGCCATGCAATCTCGATCCAAGGATACTGGCCTAATCACCGTCTATGAGTTATCCGATCAAACACCTGACCACCTTTCCTTAAATCGTTTAGTTCATGCCAAAACGAATGGCGTCAAAGTTCGCGTGGTTTACAATCCCCACACTGATGAACAGACAACTGATCAAAAACTTGCGCTACTAGAACGCGTCGGCGCAGAAGCTTTAGCAGCTGATCTGCCCCTCTTTGTGGAACCCGTTGTTTATGATGATCAAGTTTCTGATAAATCAAGCGCCGAGTTCGCCAAATTGCAACCTGATCTGGTCATCGATACCATTAAGGAATTAACTAAAGAACGATATCACATTGACATTCTTCAAATAGAAACACCAATTAACTTTGCTTACACAGAAGGATTTGCAGAAAGCAATGCAACCGTTGTTTATTCTCAACGTGAAGCCGCAAAATTGTTGAAAGAAGCCAGTGACACCACCACGCGGCCATTTATTTTTCAAACTGGTGATAATTCTGTTGAAACCTTTCGAACTGCGGTTAAATTTGCGGGAAAGGCTGGAGCAAAATTTTCTGGTGTGATGACCGACTATTCTTTAGTCCAAGATGGCATCACTGCCTACGCTACTGAAGGGGAAAAAGGTCTCCATCAATGGTTAGAAACAACTGGAAACAAGAACTTAACTGATCTAAATGATATTCTCGAAAACTATGCAACTCCTTGGTACGATCGGTTTGGAGGTCAAAAAGATTTAGAGCTCTTTGACAATACAATTAAATTATAAAAATCTAGAATAAACGCAATTTAGATTGTTATTTTGAACAAATGGTGCTATGATATCGGTGTGATATCAAGTAAACGGTTTCATATTCATTTTTATTTCTTAGAGGAAGTAGATTTTTATGAAAATTAGTGCTGATGTTTTAAAATCTCAAATTACGTTTAAGCCACAAAAAGATGGCGTTGATCCGTTTTTATCCTGGTGCCACATTCAGATTGATGGGGAAGAATATCCTCGTGGTGGGAAAAGTCTTTTAAAAAAACGAGTTTCTCGACCGAAAGTGCGTTCCAAAACAACCGTGGCTTATGACAAAGACAAAATTGATATCATAATTGAGGGTAATCTATATAAAAGTTATCCGATTACTGACCTTAAGTCATTAACAGTTTTCATCATGAGAGGCTTTGCTGTTTACTACCCTGGTCGTGTTTCTAACAACACGATTTCTATTTTAGAGTTTCCAGACACGCAATATTACTTTGACACACCAACCCCATTGCCGGCGGCCATTTTGTTGGCATCACCAATTTTCGATCACACTACCGTCAATGATCCGATGAATCTCAAAAAGTTCGGAAGTGGGCAAAGTTTACAAGATATGAATGACCACATTGCTCGGATAGGTTACGAAAACTTGGTGAAAGATACGTCACTAAGTTGGTTGGCAACTACTTTTAATCCAGAAGAAGAGCCCTATCAACTTATGACCAATTGACAAAAGGCAGTTTGTGGCTTATCTTTGAGAAACTTAGACGTTTCAAACAGGAGGTCACAACTATCAGAGAACAGCATTTAATCAAACCTAAATATGGCTCACGTGCATTTTCGACATTTTTGTACTTCATTTTCATTCTAGCAACAATCTGTTTGTTTACAGTTTTCAATAAAAGTTTCGGTCAGATTGTAGCCACAAGCGATCCCATTGTGGACCGGATTGTGAGTGTTGTAAACGAAAAGCTACCTCAATATGATGGCTATTCCGTTCAACTCACTGAAGCTGTTATTAAACCTGATCTTAAAACTGCCGTTGGGCAAGTTTATGACGGTAAACAAATAAAAGTCGATCCAACAGCGTTTCAAAATAGTGTCAAACAACAACTTCAAGCGGACGGCGTGTCCACACTCATTATTAATTCTTCAATTGGAGCATCGATTGAGACAAAATTAACTGGTGAATATCAAAGTGCGTTTCAAAATCAATATTTGCTCGAATTTCGCGACCAGCTTCCAACCTACAAAATGATTACCTATCTCGTTATGCTAGTCACGTTTGTGTTTGGAACCTTATTTAGAATTCGGTATCGCAGATCAAGACATTATTAAACCAAAAGGGCAGTTAGGTTCTGAGCGCCGCCTAGACTAATCAGAAGAATCTGCCTTTTTCTTCAAAGTTTAGAAATAACATTCAGAAAATATAACGAGGCCGGACAAAACTATGTTTTTGTCCGACCTCGTTTTCTATTCTCCAGCTTTTTTGTTACCACGATTTTAGCAATCGATCAATTGTCACCAAGACCCCATTTTCATCATGGCTTGGCGCAATTTCGTCTGCAATATCTTTTATAGCTTGCGGCGCGTTTGCCATTGCAAATCCTTGTCCCGCTTCCTTTAGCATCTCCACATCATTACCACCATCCCCAAAAGTAACTACGTTTGCCATCGGCATATCCAGAAAGTCTGCGACGCGTTTAATCGCATTTGCTTTATGGGTATTAGGAATGATTAAATCAATATCGCCATGGCCTGAAGACACGGGTAATAATTTACCTGCAAGCTCATCATCCAACAACTGCAAAATTTCTTCCGTTTTCTCATCTGGACACGACATGCCAATTTTCATAACTGGATCGTCAATGGTAGCCAAATCAGGAACTAACTTTAGTTTATAGTAATATTTAGCCGTCATCTCGGCAAATGATTTAGGAGCTGAATCCAAAACATACGCACTTTTTTGTGCACTCACCACCGGATAGACGTCATCCAGACTAGCTAAAAATGAAATAGCATGCTGATAAACAGCGGGATCCATCTTTGCCGAATACACAATTGTTTCATCAGGTTGCTTCACTAATGCCCCATTATCCGACACAAACCAAATCGAATCTGCGGTATGGGGAAAAAACGCGCGTAACTGTGAATCCTGATTCCCGCTGGCCACTACAAACGTCACGTTCTTAGCTTGCATCCGCGGATACAACTCTAAAAAAAATTGCCGATCAAAATTTTGTTGACTGTTTAAAAATGTGCCGTCCATATCAACAGCAATTAATCTATTTGTCATGTCTAATCTCCTATGCGTTTTCATAATTGATTTAATCATAACAAAAAGCGCTTACAAAATAAAGTAAGCGTCGGCTAAGTTTGTTCGTAATTTATTGAACCATCTCATCTTCAACCGCTTTAATATACTTCTTTGCAATAACTACACGCCCATTAAAATCCGTAATCCGCATCAAGCTATGTCGGTCTTCTTGACAGACGGTCTCCATGTCCAATTCAATCAAATAGGTATTTTCATATTCCTTAATGGCACGTCCCCCAAACCCATTCTTAATCATGGGACACTGATTACAAACAACCTCAAATCTTTGATAACTACATTCTTCATCCCTCATGACGATCCTCCTACATTTTTCTTATGCTTAAGATAAGATTTACTTTAAATAAAAAGTTTGAAGAATGTGTGAACAAAGTTTAGATTAAGATTGAAGTTATAGATTGCATAATAAAAAGAGGACAGGTAAAAAATAGTTTTGCCCGACCTCTTTTTATTTAGTAACCGGAAGAAGCACGGTAAATATCGTACCGCCACCCGGATTATCAGTAACCTTAATTTTTCCTTTATGCGCGCGGACAATCCATTCCGCAATTGACAAACCTAATCCATTTCCACCGGTCTGCTTATTACCCGATTTCTCTTCACGATAGAATCGTTTAAAAACTGATTTTTTGTTTTTATCACTAATTCCAATTCCTGTATCACAAATCTGAATTTTTAAATTACGAGCTTCAATATTACTATTAACGGTTATCGTCGCGCCTTTTGGTGTATATTTTATCGCATTATCCAATAAAATAACGATTAATTGGTGCACCCGTTTGGCATCTAATAAAACTGGGCGATCTACATGAATTGATTTCACCAAATTTTTATCTTCACTAGCAATCAAATCCGTATAAGGTTCCAGAATTTCATTTATGAAACTTGAAAAGTCCACTGGCGCTTTTTCCAGCGTAATCACGTTGGAATTGGCCCTCGCCAATGTTAACATATCACTCGTTAATCCATTTAATCGGCGTATTTCCGAAAGCGACATGATAATAGCCCCCACCTGATTTTTTATGGTGTCATTGGGTTTAGTCATCAAGCCTTCAAGTTTATTTTGGATAATCGTCAATGGTGTTCGGATTTCATGCGCCGCACTATCCACAAATTCCTCTTGTTGTTGCCAAGCTTTCAGTACCGGTTTCATATTAATCCTGGAAATAATGTAACTAATGATAAAGACGATTAATCCGAACACGATGAAAGAGGCTAACAAGAGATTCTTGAATCGATCAATACTTTGAATTTCTGGTGTAATATTTTTCAAAACCAATGCATATTTGGGCTGCTGGCTCGTCGGTAAGGTTTTCCCACTTCGGTTTACCATCAATTGAGAATTTACTTTTAAATAAACTCCCCGCATTGTGACACTACCAACCTTAATATTATAAATTTTGTTCAGCTGTGACTTACCAACTTTAACTTTGGAAACTGAACTCGACATATTACTCAAATTTTGTGAATTAACAATTTTCCCTTTCGAATTATAGTACACCGTAATCGTTTGAAAATCTGGTGGCCCCATCATATTGGTACTATTGGCAGCCATTGTGGCCCGCCGGCTCAGCGTATTATCAATACTGGTATAGGTATTTCGTTGATAAAAAACAAAAATAATCGTTCCCAAGATTGTAAAAACAATTAAAAAACTAAAGAACTCAAATAAAAATAGCTTAATTTGTTGCTTTCGATTTACAATTTTATCCATTAATTCACTTCCAAAAGAAACCCTACATTACGTAAAGTTTGAATCAATTTTGGCCGACCTGCCTTTTCTAGTTTGCGGCGAAGATTACTAATATAAATATTCACGACATTAATCGTCGTATCGGAATCCATCCCCCAGATTCGGTCAAAAATTTGTTCTCGCGACACAATAATGTTTTTATTCTGTGCTAAATACGCTAAAATCTCGTATTCTTTTCCCACCAATTTTAGTGGTTGCCCATCAACTGTAACTTGTCGATTCTCAGTATTTAACCACATGTCATCATCGACCATCAATCGTTTGTCATCTTGATAAACACCACTGCGTTTGAGCAAGGCTTTTACCCGCACAATTAATTCCTCTCGATGAAACGGCTTAGTTAAATAATCGTCAGCCCCAGTATCAAAGCCGGTAATTTTATCTTCCAAACTATCTTTAGCCGTCAAAACTAAAACAGGGGTCTCAATTTTTTCTTTTCGAATATTTTTGATGATCTCTAAACCATTCATCAGCGGCAACATCAGGTCAACGATGAACAGATCGTAAGGCTCTTCAGTTGCCAAGTATTCGCCTTCTTCACCATCAAACGCTTGCTTGACTGAACCAATATCAACTAAAAAGTCACGTACACTGTCCGAAAGCTGATGGTCATCTTCAATTAATAAAATTTTTACAATATCTGCCATCTTGCATCCCTAATTTCTTTTTTTGATTTCTTTACCATTTTAACCTACAAAATGGGGTTAAGACAAAGAATAATATTGTCTTAACCCCATTTTCCAAGTATTTGGTGTTATGCAACAACAAATTCTCGATTTTCCAAACTGATCTTAACATCGCCCTGATCCGCAATTTTTGGATCATGGGTAACAATAATAACAGTTTTATGGTGTTCATGTGCTAAGTCCTGGAACAACTTAATGATCATAGCCGAGTTTTCACCATCAAGGTTTCCAGTTGGCTCGTCAGCAATTACGATATTGGCATCCACCAGCATCGCCCGGATAATGGCAACTCGTTGTTGTTGCCCGCCAGAAAGTTTCTGCACGTTTTTCTTAGCATCAGCTTCCTCGATTCCGACGCCCTTAAGAGAATCAAGGACAAACTGTTTTTCGCCTTTATGTTCTGAATCAGTGACAGATAGGGCCGTTAAAATGTTATCCAATGCCGACATATAATTTAATAAATTATACTGTTGAAACACAATTGCAACTTTATGTTTTCGATAGTTGGTAGCACCAATCTTTTTAATGTTTATACCATCTAAAAAAATATCTCCTTTTTGTGGCTTATCTAGACCGGCAATAAAGGATAAGAAAGTTGTTTTTCCTGATCCTGATGCACCAACTATTGTATAGACTTTGTCAGAATCAAAACTTAAATCAACATCTTCATATAGTGGTTTATCTGCCTGTCCGTACCAGTGGGTTAAATTTTTTACTGTTAACATTTCTTCAACTCCTTATTTTTCTTGGATTTTTTTATTTTTTGAATTGCTATAGCTTTTATTCACCTATCAGGATATCCTTCGGCCTTAATCTCAAAATACTAATTGCCGAAACACAAACTGCTAAGGCAATAATAACTAAGCCCATTCCGCCTAATTTAATAACTGAGCTTGGACTGATACTTGTGTTTAAAGTCTTCAGTGCTTTCTTACTTGCAGAACTAGTTGTCGATTGAGTAGTCATAGCTCCACCACGCATACCACCGCCAGTTTGGCTGGATCCAGGAGCACCGCCGCCTCCAGGACCACCATTGGCTCCTGATGTAGAGGTTACGGACGTTGTTTGCTGTTGGGCCAACAGCTGATTACCCACTTTGTTGCCCACAAAATTTCCTAATAGCAGGGCAATAACCATGGCCCCGATTAAAATAACAAACAGTTCCGAGAAAAGCTGGCCGATAATGTGCATTTTTGATTCGCCCAGTGAAACTAAAACACCAATTTCTCTTTGACGTGTTCTTACGGACAGGATAATGATCAAACCGAGAATAATTGTTCCGGCAATTGCAACTAACCACACAATCTTCTTCGCAAATGCTTGAACGTTTTTCATTGGTTGCAACAATTGTTGATAACTTTCATCGTTTGAACTTACGCTAAACGAACTACTATTTATAATGCTCTTAATTTTTTTAGTTGTTGATTTTTCTTTTGCTGAGTTTGAAAGTGTATAGGTAACTGTACTTGATTTACCCTCTGTACCAGTAATTGTGGCAGGTAATGTGTAGCTGGTATAAATTGTGTTGCTAGGATCACTACCAGGCATACTGCTTGTGCTTGTCGATTTAGCTTTGTAAATCCCGACAACTTTCAATTTAATGCTCTTTTTACCAGAAGTTGTCATTTTTACGGTAATTGTATCTCCAACTTTGATCCCATTAGAACTTGCCAGTTCCTTTTCAATGACCACGTTCTTGCTATTGGCATCACTTGTCGTTATGTTCCGTCCGGAAACAATTTTATCTTCTTTAGAGATGAATGAAGAAGTAAGCTTTGTGCTTGAAACGCCATCAATGGTGATATTACCAGTAGATGCACCGCTGGCACCGCCTTTCATCATGCCACCCCCTTGAGAACCAGTAGTGGTTGAAACGGTATCAAACGAACTAGCGTTTACTGAAGCTGTATTGGTAATATTATAGTAAGCAACAGTACTTAAACTACCTGCTTTCTTAAGTTTTGCGTTAGAGACTGTCGGTGTTGTGATCGTCTTTGTCTTTGACTTTGACACACTTGAACGCATCTTCGAAAACATTTTGTTACGATTGGCCGAAACACTAATCGTAGTTCCTGCCGATTTTGTCACACTATTTGTCGCAGAAACTGCGGCGTTTTGAATAATGATTCCTGATAATACAAAAACCAGAATTGCAGACATAATCAACAGCAATAATAAGCTTTGCCCTTTTTTATGGGTCAAATAAAGCGTTGAACGTTTTAAATAATTCATTCTTTCATCTCCTTGAATTGATAAACTCATTTTACGTAAGTTACGTTAAACGAAGATTAAGAATTTTTAGGAATGGTTGTTTTTTATATCCTCTAAATTCATACTGATGACTTAGGCTGATTTTCGGGCCGGAAATCTTCTATGCTCCGGACGTTGTCCATTCTTGTGGCCGAAGTTCTAGCCGCAAGAAAAGTGGTGCGCTTAAACTGCTTTTGGATTTTAATTATCTGTCTTTTTAGACAGAAAAAGACCGAATCACATTCGCGGTATGATTCGGTCTCTAAGCTATACAGGGGAGTTAGCTTTCAATGATGTAAGTTAATTTTTACAGGGGAGTTGAACATATGGAAAATATTCCATCTTCTTCCAATTTGGAAGGTTATGAAAAAACCACTTCTTTCTCAAATACTAATGACTATTTTTCTCTCAAAAAAACTCATCTTCATTAAGAACACCAAATCATGCTACGTCATTAAAATGACCTGTTGGAGTGGTTCCTTCTTAATGAATAAACACATCTTAAAACCTTCACTTTAAACGAAGATTAAAAGCCAAAAAATATTCTTTTATTTTGATACCTCTTGCTCATTGCTGTAGTAAAAAGAACCACACGACTTTTTGAGTTGAATTCCGGGCCGAAAATCTTTCGTGCTTCGGACGTTGTCCATTCTTGTGACCTCAGCTGACCGCAAGAAAAATGGCGCGCTTAAACTGCTTTTGGATTTTAATTGTCTGTCTTTTTAGACAGAAAAAGACCGAATCACATTCGCGGTATGATTCGGTCTTTAAGCCAGCCGGGGAAGTCAGCTTTCAATGATGTAAGTTAATTTTACAGGGGAGTTGAACATATGAAAAATTTCATCTTGAAAGGCCATTCTGCTCTTCCACTAAAAGGGCTATTGAACTGTTGCTTTCTTAATGAATGAATTCATATTAATACCCTCACTTTAAACGAAGATTAAAAGTAAAAAACGATTTGAAATTTCTTGTAACTCCCTCTTCAATCATCCTTGTCGCCCCAACTCTGACCACAAGAAAAATGGTGTGCTTAAATTGCTTTTGGATTTTAATTTTTTGTCTTTCTAGACAGAAAAAGACCGAATCACATTCGCGGTATGATTCGGTCTTTAAAGCTATACAGGGGAGTTAGCTTTCAATGATGTAAGTTAATTATTACAGGGGAGTTGAACATATGAAAAATCTCATCTTGAAAGGCCATTCTGCTCTTCCACTAAAAGGGCTATTGAACTGTTGCTTTCTTAATGAATAAATTCATATTAATCTCCTTACTTTAAATAAACATTAAATAAGCAAAATAATTCCAAATAGGTTGTGAGCAGTTAACTTTACTTATTTATAGTAAGCATGTATGATACTTATTGTACTCAAGTAAACAAATCTTTGAAAGATGGTGAATTTAATGAAGATTAACATTAAAGATCAAGCAAAAGCCTACTTAACAAGCAAGATTCCTGCAGGAAAACATGTATTTTTAGCACTAGACGATGGTTCCAGTAAGTTTTCAAAACTTGGTGGTTCATGTTCGATCGGTAATAAATTCCAGTTGGTCGTAGCTGACCAATCAGATCCAGAATATGGTGTTGAATTAGAAAACAATGCTGGTTTAACAATGACAACCGCAGAACCCGAAACCACATTTCTTGGTAATGGTTTAGCGCTCGACTATAAGAATGCTTCATTAAAATTAACTGATGACAGTGGTGTACTAGATGGTGCCGTTACCGTTGACGCTTACACAACACCCACCGAAGATAAAAATGCTATGAAAGCAGAAATGTCCGAACTTGGCGGCAAAATCTGCTAAACAATTAAAAATCTAAACTAAAAGGATGGCAAATTTGCCATCCTTTTCTATTACCCATAAGTTTGTTCAAAATCAACAACAGCTCCCCTTAAATTAGCCTGGTCCGTATATTTACATGAGACCACGTCTGGTTTAAGCGAAGCAATCTTTACTTGTTTTCTAATTTTTTCGATGTTCTTTTCGATGTTTGGAATCAGATCTGGATTATTGGAAACTGCGCCACCAATGACAATTTTTTCGGGATCAAAACTATATTGTAAATTATAAATACCTTTTGCGAGTGCCCAGTACATCTTATTTACTTCAGCCTTCGCCGTTTCATCCCCAGCCTTAGCCAGATCGAAAACTTCTTTACCTGATTTCTCCAAACCTGTTTTTTTATTATATCTTTTAGCTACTCGAACCGAAGTGCCCAACTCACTCAAAGTATAAGTATCATCCGATAAAGTAAACCCAAATTCACCACCAAATAAATGCGCGCCATGCCAAATTTTGTGATTAATAATGACTGAACCGCCAACACCTGTTCCAATCACCAAAAACAGTAAGCTGTCTGCCCCCTGTCCAGCACCATCCGCTAATTCAGCTAAAGCCGCACAATTTGCATCGTTTTCCATACTAATGTTCAGTCCAAATCGTTTTTCTAACTCCGGTTGAATTTTAAAGTTATGAATGTATGGTAGCGCGCTTGCGCCTTCAATAACACCAGTCTTCTTATTCACTGCACCGGGGGAACTAATTCCGACCCCTTCAATATGAAACTGGTTTTTCATTTTCAAAACTTCTTCTGTCAAAACATCGTAAAATTCGGCCAAAGTGGCTGGTGTCTTTCGAGAAGTATGTCCTGCCAAGTCCTGACCATCCCATACTGCAAACTTAATTGTTGTTCCGCCAATATCAATCAATCCAATGTTACTCAACTCAAATCACTTCTATCTTTTATTTTGAAATCGCATACATATTTATTATACGATAAAAAAAGGATGATTTCTCATCGAAATCATCCTTTTAACACTTTTTAGTTTTCATCGTTATACTTTGAAGCACGACTTTGGTAAGTTCCCTTTTGTGTGTTGATATCAAGAACTTCCCCTTCTTTAATGAAATCTGGCACAGTAACAACTAACCCAGTTTCCATGGTAGCTGATTTACCAGAACCAGCAACAGTCGCGCCTTTAATTGAAGGTTCTGTTTCTGCAACCTTTAATTGAACTGTGTTTGGTAAAGTAATACCAATTACTTCAGAATTGAAGTAATCAATCTTAACGTTCATGTTTTCCAACATAAATTTCATTTCATTTTGGATCGTAGCTGTTGGAATTTCGTACTGTTCGTATGTCTCCATATCCATGAATACAGCTACATCGCCTTGAGTATAAAGATATTGAGCATCCTTTGTATCAACGATTGCTTGTTCAACCTTTTCTTCAGGACGCATTGTTTTTTCAACAGTAGAACCTGAACGGAGGTCATATAACTTCATTCGCATCACAGTGTTACCTTTTCCTGGCTTATGATGCTCCGAAGCCAATACTTTAATTAACTTACCGTTTTGTTCAAATGTCATTCCTGCTTTAAGATTTATTGCTTCAATCATGTATTTTCTCCTTGTACGTTACTTAAAATTTAATTTCGATTAACCTCATTTAATGATCGCGCTCCAGGTCCAGGACTCATATAGCCGACTTCCCTTCGTTTTAGTATCTATATCTAGTTTAACACTAAAATTACCAAAACAAAGTTTCTCATAATGAGATAAGCACATCTGATAGCGATGTTTGCTGAACTTTCCTCCAGATTATTTAATAAAATTTCCTAAACATTCGATTTTTCTGCCTAAAATACGTTAAATTAAAGCTATTCTTAAATTATCAAAACAAAACGATTAGAGGATCTTGTTATGAGGCGTAAGTGGCAAAAAATTGCGATTGGCTGTCTACTTCTAGTTTTTCTGGCCGGTGGATTGGCCTATTATGAGCGAGCGAACATCCGTACATTCTTTTTAGTGGATCAAATTCATCACAGTAAGCATATTTTAAGTACCGCGCAAATCAAACTGAATCTGCAGCCCACACTATCGACCAAAAACACTAAAACAACCGATCACTTAAGCCAAACCTATCGAAAACGGCTTGCAAACTTAAACACTGGTATCGGTAAAGCAAAAGTCATCGTAAATCCGTACAAGACCAGCCCTTTAACTGGCTTAATATTAGTCAAAACCAAAGCAGCGACTCGTGTCAGTGTATCTGTTCAAGGGGACAGCAGTAAAACCACCATTAAAAAGCGGTATAAATCTTATACTAATGCTCATAGCGTTGGCGTCTTAGGCTTATATGCCGACCGCACAAATCGGGTTAAACTAACCTTTGAAACTAAAAGTGGCCACAAGTTTTCCCGTGTTTACGTCATGAAAACTGGATCCTTACCTACAGATATTGGAACAAACGCTGTCAAAACAAGTAAGCCCTCAAAAATGGTCCTGGGATCTGGAAATACAAAATTAACATTTGCTGTAAGTAGCCAAGGCATAACTTATGGACTTGATGCTCAAGGAAAAGTCCGGTGGTACAGCACAAAATCGATCTCACATGTATTTAAACAATTGAGCAATGGTCATTTGTTAATTCTCACAAAAATTAGCGAAACAACTCCAAAATATAACGCCCTACAAGAAACTGATTTTTATGGACGTGTTTATCGCCAGTATAATTTTAGTGGCCTGTTTCCGACCCACTCGGATCATAAAAAATTAGCAACTAATACAGTTATTCATCATGACGCCATTGAGTTACCCAACCACAACTTGTTATTAACTGTGGATGATGGCTCCGCAAATTACGTTGAAGATACTATGATCGAGATCGACCGCCAAACAGGAAAAATAAAAAAAGTGATAGATTTAAAACGAATTTTGCCTCAGAGTGCCTATACGAAATACTCTGGTACTACCCGCTCAGATGGTAAAACTGACTGGTTCCATCAAAATTCCATGTACTATGATAAAAAGACTGGCAATTTACTTGTATCTGGCCGGAATCAAGATATGATTTTTGCCATTAATTATAAATCTACAAAACTAAAATGGATTTTGGCGGCTAATCAAAAATTACCCAAATCCTATCAAAAATATTTGTTGAAACCAACTACTAAAAACTACAATTTCAACGCCGGTCAACATGCAATTATGCTGATTCACACCAAGAAAAATAAGGGAAATCAGGTAGAATTGGAATTTTACAATAACAACGTGGTGGTAACCCGAGGTAACCAAAGCATTTCGGAAGATTACTCAGCCGCCAACATCGTAAAAATCAATCAACTTAAAAAGACAGTGACAAAAGTTTGGGGTTACGGAAAGTCACGTGGCACATCGGATTTCACCAATATTGTCGGCAGTAACTACGCAATTGGTAAAGGAAATAGTCTTATCAACTTTGGCTATGCGGATAGCGGCACAAGAAGTGAATTTGTAGAAATCAACCGTAAAACTAAACAGATTGTGTTTGACGTCAATCGAACTGGCTTTAGTAGTGGCGATTGGAGTTATCGTGCACAACGAATGTCTCTTTATCCAAAACATTTTGGTTTCTCCCTAAAGAAAATTAACTGACACGTATCTTTAAAATTTAAGAAAATAAAAATGCTGGTCAACTTTTGATCAGCATTTTTTCTATTTAAAACTCTTTGGCAACCTTTTCGGCTTCTTTAGCAATTGTTTCTCGATTGGCTGCCATATCATCAGGGTCTCGATGTGAATTACCTTCACAATAAATACCTTGATAATCCTTGACACCTACTTGGCCAAGTAACGCTTTTAGGTAAGCATCCCCCATATCGAGAGTTGCCATAAAGGCATTATCCGAATGATGATATGTTCCGCCTGAGGATTGGATATGAATAGCTTTTTTATCATGCAAGGTTCCTTCTGGGCCATGCGCACCTTCCACCCATGTTTTGGTAGAAACAATGACCAGATCCAAATACATTTTTAAACGATTCGGCAAAAACAGATTATACATTGGACTAATAAAGACGTATTTATCAGCTTGAATGAATTGTTCTTGAAGCTGTTGTTGACGGCTTAATAAGATCTGCTCGTTTTCTGAAAGCTCCTGATAAGTAACACCATTGGTGAGTTTCTTCCAGCTGTCTAAATTGCTGCTGTTAATTTCCGGCACGCCTTCAGCATATAAATCATGCCCAATAATCTGATCTTCGGGGTGTGCTTGCCGATAAGTTTCAACAAAATGATCTCCGATGACCAAAGAATTAGAAACATCTTCGGTTGCAGGATGAGCCTTAATAACTAAAACGGTACTCATTTCATCATCTCCATTTATTTATTACGTTTATACAATACCACAATTTATATTAATCCTAGTCGAAAGTAGTTTTTAAACCAAAAATAACTTCTCTAATCGTTGTTAGCGATCAAAGAAGTTATCGAATCTAATTTACTTTAAATAGCCATTCCATACATAACCATGAACTTTTCCGTTTCCGGAATGAACATAGTAGTACAAGTATGTCTTGCCATTGTATTTTTTGACATAAGTCTTACGTGTCACAGTAAAGTGAGTCTTAGGATAATTCTTCAAATAATGAAGAGTTACATATTGAAAATCGTTTGAACTACCTTGGAAACCATAAACACTGCCTTTTTTATTCTTAACAACATAGCGATGCTTGTAACTTACTTTGACAGTTTTAGTGATCTTATTTGGACATTTCTTAAGATAGGAATGCCAGATCCAACCAGACTTTTTGCCTGAAGTAATGTGATAGTACAAATACGTTTTTCCATTTCTTTTAATTACATACTCAGCCTTATTAATCTTATAATAGCCTTTCAAAGAACTAAGGGCGAAAGCTTTTTTGAAAGTAAAATTGTCGCTTGTACCATTAAAAGTGTAAGCATAGGCCTTTTTAGCAACTTTGTATCGATCTACGGGCTTTTTAGCACTCCCAGAAACATAGTTCGTAATCATTTTCTTGAAGGTTAACAAAGACTGTAATGGATAGCCATGAGGATCAAACAGAGCTTGATTATCATATGAGGAAGCTCCCCAGTACGAATTAACATTTTCCTCTTGATCACTATAACCAGCATCACCGTAATATTTAGCAGCGTATTGAGTTGCCCAACCAGTGCCATATTTCACACTGATATCTCGGTTGTATTGGTAATTATCCCAACCAGCTTTGACAGGAATCCAGGCTGGTTCCCAATAAAACGCACCCAAAGCCTTGCCGTAACCATTTTGCATCACTGTCTTCCAAACGTCACTAATCGCGTCAGATTGCCCTTGAACTGAGATTGGGAATGGTGGGTTTGTAATGTCACCCACAATATTATTTTGTCCATCCATATCATCTGTTGTGTATGGATAGCTCATTTCCATAACGGCAAATTTTTTCTTATATGTCTTAGTAATAACCTTTTCAGCGCCAATTAATTTGCTATCAGGACCATTCCAATGGGGATAGTAAGTTGCGCCCATGACATCATAATTAACCTTATTAGCTTTTAATTCAGCGGCGATTTTGGCAAAGGAAGACTCAGAAGGAGACTCATAATGAACAGCTGCCAAAGCACCTGGTGCATACTTATGAACGGCATTAACCCCTTCAGCAATGTACTGCATGTATTTAGCAGGATCTGATTCTTGCATCATACCTTTAGTTGTTTCGTTACCAACCTGCACCATACCGATGTCTACACCGGCCTTTTTCATGGTTGTCACAACTTTTTTAGTATAGTTGTAAACTGCCGTCTTCTTTTGAGCAAACGTGTAGTTTTTCCAAGCTTTTGGAAGTGCTTGTTTTGCTGGATCTGCCCAAAAGTCAGAATACTGTAGATCAATTAGAACCTTCATATGATGAGCCGTTGCATCTTTAGCTGTTTTTACTTCATTAGCTAAAGTTGCATCCCCACCACCATATGTATGACCTTTACTATCATATGGATCGTTCCAGATTCGAAGACGGACATAGTTTACACCTGAGTCTTCCAAAGTCTGAAGAATATCTTGTTTCTTACCATTGTAACCATAGAACTTAACGCCGGCATTCAGTTCAGCTTGTAAACTCGAGATGTCAACTCCTTGAATAGAGTTCGTTGTCACCCCGTGAGCTGGATTGACAGTTACCTTGTCATTTTTAACATTTGTCGTACCGTCAGCATTCGCAAAAACCGAAGTTGTTGCGCCACTTAACGCCACTAAAATCCCAGCACTAGCAATCAGTGCCTGGGCAAAAAGTTTACGCCATTTTCTCATATGATTATCTCTCCAGATAATATTTTTGAAACTTTATAAGCTTTTAGTTACTGTTTTATCTTAAGTTTTTCTTAAAAGATCGTCAAGGTAAGTTTTAATCATCTGAACAATAAAAATAGCCATTCCCAATGAATAGCTATTTCAAAAATTATTAACTTAAAGTGGTTTTACGTCATGGTGTCCAAACTGACGGACATGTTCCCGTGCAATTGCAACGATTGTTTCAGCGACGACTCCCATTGCTTCTGTGGTAACAAATTCGTAAGGACCATGAAAATTATCCCCGCCATTAAATAAATTTGGTGTTGGAATCCCTTTTGCAGTGATGGCATTACCATCAGTTCCACCACGAAACGGCTGAATATCCGGTGTTAATCCGATTCGGCGATAAGCATCCAAAGCTAAATTAACAATGTAGGGATTTTTTCGAATTTCATCGCCAATATTTTGATACTGTTCAGTCAACTCTAAAGTGACTCGCGGCTCCACAAAACGGTCATTAATTTTGGCTACGATGCGTCTAAGCAAAGCTTCTTTTTGATGAAAGCGAGGCGTATCAAAATCACGCAAAATTAAATTCAGGCTGGCATGCGCCACTGCCCCTTCAAAATGATTAACTAAGATAAAACCATCGTGATCCCGACTCTTTTCCGGAACCTCATCTTTAGGCAATGCACTCACAATCTCATTTGCAATTGTCACGGCATTCACCATCAGTCCATAGGCATCTCCCGGATGAACGGCGGTCCCTTCGACCTCAATTTTGGCTTCAGAGGCATTAAAAGTTTCATATTCAAATTGACCCGGCTGACCATTGTCTAGTGTATACGCAAAATCAGTTCCAAAGCCTTTGGCATCAAACTGTTTAGCACCCCGCCCGATTTCTTCATCTGGTCCAAACGCAACCCGAATTGGTCCGTGCGCTACAGTTGGATTTTGAATGAAATAGTCTAGTGCGCCGAATAGCGCCGCAACGCCGGCTTTATCATCGGCGCCCAATAAAGTTGTCCAGTCTGAAGTGATCAAACGCTGACCCACAAACTTTTTCAAGTTGGGAAATTCACTAGCTTTCAATACAATTTGTTTAGCTTCATTTAACACGATATCCTGGCCATCGTAATTGGGGTGCACCTGTGGCTTTACATGGTCCGCTGAAAAATCGGCGGTATCCAAATGGGCAATGAAGCCCAACGCACTGATTGGTTTGTCGGAATTACTTGACAAAGTCCCCGTCACATAGCCATTGGTTTCATCAAATTTAACTTTTGCTACGCCCAATTTCTTCAAATCAGCTGTGACCAGTTTAGCTAGCGCGACTTGTCCCGGCGTTGTGGGAACCGTTTGGCTGCGATCATCTGATCTGGTATTTACTTTTGCATATTTTACGAATAACTTTTCAATATAATCTTGATTGATTTCACTCATTTCTTTCATCCCTTATTTTGTGATATATGTTGTTTTCCAGTCATAAGGAACGCCGGCAGGATTATAAACAACGCTCTTAACGTTTGAACGTAGTAGCTGAGACTTAGCAACTTGATACAGCGGAATCGTGCCTTGATCGCTCATCAATAACTTTTCAGCCGCGACCAATTTAGCCCACCTTTTCTCTGGCTGGTTGCCATAGTCGTTTTCTGATTCGTCCAATAACTTATCAAACGTTTTGTTTTTGTATCCCGAAGTGTTGTAGCTCGAACCAGATTCATAAACATCCAAGAAATTAATTGGATCGGCAAAAACTGATTGCCAGGTCTGAATCGTCGCTTCATAGTTTTTCTCATTCTGTTTAGAGATGAGTTGGACAAACGGAATCGTTGAAATTGACACCTTCACATTTGGTAACCGATCTAATTCAGTTTGAAGGAATTCGGCAATTTGTTTACTGCTATCTGTGTCTGAAGTTAGTAAAGTTACTTTGATATTCTTTACACCAGTTTGTTGGTAGCCCTTCTTCAATAACTGTTTTGCTTTTGCTAAATCAGAACTAACTGCTGATTTTACATATGCTTCTTTATCAAATGATTCACCAGTTTTGGGGTTATTTCCCATTCCAGATGGTACAAATCCCTTAAGAGGCTCTGAGCCATCTTGTAAAACGTCATTTGTCAGTTGCTTACGATTAATTGCAAGTGAGAATGCGCGGCGAACGTTAACATTCTTGAAGGCCTTTACCTTGTTTTGATTTAACTCCAAGCGTGCCGTTGCAGTTGGCAAACGTTTCACAAAATCTGCATTGTTTTTATTATTTTTTACTTGTTGACCACTAAGCAATGTTTCATCTGTTTGTTTAGCATTAAATAAGTTGTAACTCGTCGTGGTACTTTCCGTAACAAGCTCATTGATCTTAGTTAAATGAACTGCTTTTTTATCCCAATATTTATTGTTCTTAACCAACGTCCACTTCTTACTTTGTCCATTCCAGTTAGCCAACTTGAAAGGACCGTCAGAAACCGTGTACTTTGCCTGAGTTCCAAACTTCTTACCGTATTTATTAACTATCGTTTGATTCAAAGGATAGAATAACGGCCAAGCTAAAAGCTTTTTAAAATATGAAACTGGTTTTGTCAGTGACACTGTCAATTTATATTTACCTGTTGCCTGAATTCCGAGTGTCTTAACCGATTTTTTGCCATTATTGATGGCTTCTGCATTTTTAACTTGGTAGAAATAAAATGCATCTTGAGAGGCTGTCTTAGGATTAACTGTTCGCCGCCAAGAATAAACAAAATCTTGAGCCGTTACAGCATCTCCATTAGACCATTTTGCGCCTTTACGTAATGTAAATGTGTAAGTTTTACCGCCATTTGTAACCTTAGTCTTTGCCGCTAGCGCTCCCTTAGGTGTTCCTTTACTGTTTAAACGATAAAGTCCCTCTTGAGTATTCATTAACGTATTGAAACTTAAAGTGTCCGTCGCCTGTGATAAGTCTGCCGTTGCCAGCTCTGAACTTTCTGTCCAATTCAACACCTGATTTTTAGCCAGTTTGGTGTTGCTTCCTGCCGTTGCTTGACTTCCACAACCACTTAAAATTAACAACCCTAAAACTAATACAACCGATTTTATTTTTCGATTCATAACAACCATCCCCTCTAGAATATAAAAAAATCGTCCCTCATTTCTGAAGGACGATTTTCGTGTTACCACCTTAATTTGTGAAATACTCGCATATTCCACCTCAATAACTTCTGTTACCAAAAGTTTGAGGCATTAACGGGCCTCATCACGAATTAATAGCTTCCACTGTTAATTTACTCCAAGTTCATCTTCACACAACCTTCTGATCCACGCTTTCACCAACTCGCGGTCTCTATAAACATACTAATTGTGCTACTCTTCTTATCACGGTATCTCGTTTGTTTCGATTTAATACGTTTTTAATCATACCACCGTTTTCTATGCTGTCAATGAGAAAATTATGATTGCCTTCTAATTTTATCTAGATCACCCAAAATAATTAGGTATGCAAATCCTATTGAATATAGACTTGAATATTCAGAACCATAATTTACTTTTTTGTTCAAAAGCTACAAATATGATCTATCAGTCACAAAACGCTCGTTTTTATAATTAGATTTTAATTTAATGATTAAGATCCATTCAAATCACTAATCTCACAAAAACTGTTTGTCTTAACGAAAACACAAAAAAACACCCACATGTGTGTGAGTGTTCAACGATGCTTGTTACTGGACTTGAACCAGCGACCTCCGCTTTACTAGAGCGATGCTCTACCAACTGAGCTAAACAAGCAAACGATATATTCGTGAAAGAATCAAAAAGACTCCTTAACTAGTATACCGAATTATGTAGAAAATTCAAATAGTTTTATTTTGAAAACTACATAATTTGCTACAAATCTCTAAAATTATTGTATAAACCAGTGGATAGTTAGCACCTATCTTTAGTGTTTTAGATGCGTCACACAACATTTGAGATAGTGCCTGATTAAAAATGAATATTCCTAGCTTTTTTCAATACAGAAAGGTGAAAAATTAAAAACCCTCCAAAAATAAATTGCTTTATATTTAGAAGGCCTTTATTATTCAATTTTGACTACCTTTAGCCTAAATTTTCACCGTTGCTCTTGATAACCTCTCTATACCAATCAAAAGAAGCCTTTTTGTAGCGGTTCAATGTCCCGTTTCCCTGATCATCTAAATCAACGTAAATAAATCCATAGCGTTTAGACATCTGACCAGTTGAAGCACTAACTAGATCAATGCATCCCCATGGCGTATATCCCATGAGATCCACACCATCTGTAATCGCGCCAGCCATTGCTTTGATGTGTTCACGCAAATAATCAATTCGGTAATCATCTTGTACATGGAACTGGTCATCTGGTTTATCAACCGCACCCAAACCGTTTTCCACAACAAACAATGGCTTGCGATAACGGTTATATAGTTCGTTCAAAGCAATTCGTAAACCGATTGGATCTACTTGCCAGCCCCAGTCACTTGTCTTTAAGAACGGATTTTTCACGCCCCCAATTAAGTTCCCGGAAGCCTGTTCACGATTCTTATCAGCCACATCAACCGTGGTGGACATGTAATAACTGAACCCAATATAGTCAACTGGATTGTCCTTTAAAGTTGCTAAATCTTCATCACCAATTTCCAGATCGGAAAAACTGAAACCAAACTTGTTCATCAGTTTTTCCGTATAGGCTGGATATTCTCCACGTACTTGAACATCGCCACAGAAATGATTGAAGGCTTGATTTTGTTCTAGTGTAGCTAATTGATTAACTGGATTTGCATCATAGGAATAAGTTGTGGCATAAAGAACCATACAACCGACTTTTAGATCAGGATCCAAGTCATGACCGATTTTGACGGCTTTTGCACCTGCCACAAACTGATTATGCCAAGCCTGATAGATATTCTGCTTATCATCGGCACCATTAGAGGCAACTAATCCTTGGCCCATGACAGGGAAATTAAAGGCACTGTTGATTTCGTTAAACGTCATCCAGTATTTAACTTGCTTATAGTAGCGAGCCAGCACTGTCCGCGCAAACCGTTCGTAAAAGGTAATTAACTGACGATTTTTCCAACCACCATATTTTTTCACAAGGTTTAAAGGCATTTCATAATGCGAAATCGTAATAACCGGCTCAATATCGTATTTCTGACAAGTCTCAATTACTTGATCATAAAATTTCAGTCCAGCTTCATTTGGCTGTTTTTCATCACCATTTGGAAAGATACGCGTCCAAGCAATTGAGAATCGGTAACATTTGAAGCCCATTTCTGCAAATAGCGCGATATCTTCTTTGAAACGGTGGTAATGATCAATCCCGTCATGATTTGGATAAGTATGCTGACTTTCATCAATTGTCCAATCAAAATCAGGAGCATTAACCAATTTAAAACGGTCGGGTCCACCAGGCAAAGCATCGGCAATTGATAAACCCTTGCCGCCTGCTTGATAAGCGCCTTCTAACTGGTTAGCGGCTGTCGCGCCACCCCACATAAAGTTTTTCGGAAAACTACTCATAGTCCATTTCCTCCTTAAATAATATATAAAGCAACATCATCATTAGTAACTGTCGTTTTTTCATTCGATACAATTTCAACAAAATCTTTTGTATTAGTGACAATAACCGGGGTTGTAATGTCATACCCCGCCTTCTTAATGGCATCTAAATCAACATCCATCAGAAGCTGACCCTTTTTAACCTGATCGTTGTCTTTCACATGAGCTGTAAATGGCACACCCTTTAAATTAACAGTGTCCAATCCAATGTGGATCAACAATTCAATTCCTGTATCACTCTTTAAACCAATCGCATGTTTCGTTGGGAAGACGGTCATAATCTGGCCATCAAATGGCGCATAAATTTTACCTTCTTCTGGGATAATAGCAACGCCATCACCCAACATTTTTTGAGCAAAGGTATCGTCAGAAACACTCTCTAAGTTAATCATTTCACCTTTAACTGGACTGTAAACTTTTTTAGTTTCTTTGGCACCAGAAGGCACCGTTGTTTTAACTGCTGGCTCGTCTTCCGACATAGCAGCTGCTTTAACTGGTTTTTCGTCGATTCCAAAAACAAATGTCAAAATAAAGGTCAGTACAAACGAAACAACTAGTACAATGATTGCATTAATTAAGTTGCTACTATCTGTCTTGCTAACAAACTGTGGTAACGAAATCAATGAAGGCACAGCAAACGCAAACGACTTCAAGTTGACAATTCCCATAAACAATCCGGTAACTCCACCTGAAATCATAGCTGCGTATAATGGTTTCTTATACTTCAAAGTCACACCATATAAAGCAGGTTCAGTTACTCCAGCTAGCAAAGCAGAAATTCCGGCAGCACTCGCAATCTGACGTGTGTTTCGATTCTTGGTCATAAATACGACGGCAAAACATGCCGCACTTTGCGCAATATTAGCAGCCAACATTGCTGGAAGAATCAAAGTATCTGGTGAAGCAACGGAAGCAGCTAAGAAGATTGGTGCAAAGGCCCAATGCATCCCAGTCATAACAATCAGCGGCATAAAGGCGGCCATCAAAGCCATCGCAAGCCAGCCTGCTTTTCCTTGGATAAATAAAATGATAAAGGATAATAATTTACCCGCATATGTTCCGATTGGTCCGATCAAAACAAGTGCTAAAGTACCTGTCACAAACAAAACTAACAGTGGTTTCAGAATACTCTTTAATGAGGCTGGGCAAACTTTATCAATTCCCATCTCAATATACTTCATTGCCCAAACTACTAACAAAATTGGAATAACTGATGATGAATAATTAACCAATGTAACAGGTAAATCCATAAAATGAACCGCTTTACCTGCTGTAACCATTGCTGTGAAGTTCGGATGAATCATAACACCGGCAATCGTGATTGCCAACATTGGCGTAACTTTAAAGTACTTGGCAGCTGTATAAGCTAACATGACCGGCAAGAAATAAAATGGCGCATCCCCAAAGATGTTTAAAATTGCATAGGTTTGTCCTTTTTCATTCAACCACCCTAAAAGCGGCAATAAAATCAAGATAACCTTGATCATCCCACCACCAATTAAGGCTGGAATTAACGGTGACATACATGATGAAATAAAATTGGCGAACCGGTTAAACAAATTAACTTTTTGTTTTTCTTCTCCCTGATCAGGTGTTTGGTCCGCATCACCTGTATCAATTTTGCCTAGTTTCAAAATTTCATTGTAGTAGTTTGTCACATCGTTACCGATAATAACCTGATATTGACCAGATTGATGATTAACACCCATGACACCTGGGATATTTTTAACTGCCTCATCATCTACAATACTTTCATCCTTTAAACGAAAACGTAGCCGTGTCATACAATGAATCAACGAATTAATATTCTTTTCGCCACCCACTGCCTCAAAAATCTGTTTGGCTGAACCTGCATAATCCATAATTAATTTCTTCCTTTCTTTCCATAAAAAAAGACCCAAATAGCCAAATAAGCTACTTAGGTCATGCTCAACTAAGATAACACCCTATAAGTTTTTAACAAGACGGCTAATGTGAACCGTCAAATATAATAATTCCGTACTGCTAATTTCATAGTTATATTTTTCCTGAATAAATGTTTGGATCTTCCGTGAACATTCATACGGACCGGCATACTTCTTTTCCAAGGTACGAAGCAAATCTTCATCATCGTCATCGTAGTGCTTATTTAAAAGGACGCGCTGGGCAAAAAACTTTAAATGCGTGATGAAACGATAGTAGTTTAAAGAACTTTCATCAAACTCAGTATGATAATAGTCCTTTACAATATCTTCGACTTCTTTAACCATGTTTGTGACGCCATAGGCCAAATTTTGTTCAGCCCCGGACTCTGTTTCTGCATTCACGAAATGCAAAGCAACAAAGGCACTTTCATCATCTTCTAGCGTGATCCCAAGTTCATTTTTCACAACTTCAACAAGTTTTTGACCGACCGCAAACTCGTCTGGATAAAAACGCGCCACATCCCATTTTAAAGGATTCTTGAGAATAATATGATCACGATATCTTTGAATCGTCGTATGCAAATGGTCTGTTAAATTCACATAAATAATTTCATTTAACTGTTTACCTAATTTGATCTTGGCAAAATTAATAATCTTTTCCGCAATCATAATCTCGTTCAACGGCACATCAATGACTAAGTCCGTAAATTTGTTCATTGTATCCGGATCTTTAATAATAAAAGTCTTTTCTACTTTTTCAATCTCAATCTCTTGTCCCTTTTTCTTACCAAACGCAATTCCAGGACCCATTAACAAAATGGCTAGACCATCATGGTTCTCTGAAATTGCTGTATTATTGTTTAAAACGCGTTTTATTTTCAATCGGACCACCTAAAAAGACTTATTCATTGCAGCGAAAAAATCCCTCCAACAAATAAGTCATGCTCAAAATTTTGATAACACCTTATGATATTTAATTTAACAAATCTACTATCACACATGCTTACCCGAAGTAATAACATTGTGACAATGTTTCTATATTAGCAGTGAATGTATCCGCTGTCAAACTTTTACAAAAAATAAAGCCTGTTTTACATAACAATTTCAACATTTATTTCATTAATCGGCATTTTTTCATCGTCATTCATAGGTAAACCAATTTCAAAAAAAATCAAATAAATGCTGATACATGTGAGATCATGTAACATAACCACTTGCATTATTGTTTTCTGTAACCTAGACTAATAAATGAAATTATTTGTAAATTTCATTCTATTTTTCAGGAGGTTTTCATAATGAAAACATATTTTCAGAGGTTAGGTCGTTCTTTACAGCTTCCCGTGGCCGTCTTACCGGCGGCAGCACTACTTGTCGGCGTCGGCTTTTGGTGGGCATCCGCAGATAGTGGTTTTATTGCCCGGTTTTTACAAGCTGGTGGTAATGCAATTTTAAATCAATTGCCACTACTCTTCGCTGTCGGGACAGCATTAGGGATGGCTAAGGATAAGGATGGCTCCGCAGCTTTAGCTGGACTAGTTGCATTTGAAGTTCCCACAAATGTTTTGAAGTCTAGTTCCGTGGCGACCTTGCTTGGCACTAAAGTTTCGGCAGTGGATCCGTCATTTGCAGCAATCAGCAATGTTTTCATCGGAATTATGTCCGGTTTAATTGCCGCGGCCTTGTATAATCGATTCCACAACACCAAATTGCCAATGGCGCTTTCCTTCTTTAGTGGCAAACGGTTAGTCCCAATTATGGCGGCGCTCGTCATGTTAATTGTCAGTGCTGTCCTGCTTGTCATTTGGCCACCGCTTTACAACGCTTTGGTCATTTTCGGAAAATTTGTCGTCGGCTTAGGCCCTCTAGGAGCTGGTATTTACGGATTCTTCAACCGCTTGCTGATTCCAACTGGTCTTCATCAAGCTTTGAACTCTGTCTTCCTATTTAACGTAGCCGGGATCAATGATATTGGTAAGTTCTTAGCTCATGAAGGTCCGAAAGGTGTTACCGGAATGTACCAAGCTGGTTTCTTCCCTGTTATGATGTTCGGGTTACCAGCTGGAGCCTACGCCATTTATCGAAACGCGCGTCCTGAACGCAAACAAGAAGTTGGTTCCTTGATGCTAGCAGGCGCCTTTGCTTCATTTTTCACCGGTGTTACTGAACCTCTTGAGTTCTCCTTCATGTTTGTAGCTTGGCCGTTATACGTCATTCACGCCTTCTTCATGGGCTTATCAATGGCATTTGCCGCCTTCATGCACTGGACAGCCGGTTTTTCATTCAGTGCTGGTTTAATCGATTATGTGCTGAGTTTAAAAAATCCAATTGCAAACCATCCGTTAATGCTGATTCCGCAAGGATTAGTGATGGCTGCCATTTACTACTTTGGATTTAATTTTGCCATCCAAAAGTTTAACTTAATGACTCCTGGACGAGAACCATTAACTGACACTGATGACGGTGATGCTCCCCAGGCAACTATTCAAACCGATGATAAAGACGATAAATTCAGTATTCAAGCGAAAAAAATTTATGTGGCCCTAGGCGGTGCTGATAATTTAACTGCTGTGGATAACTGTACAACTCGTTTACGTTTACAACTGAAAGATACGGATAAAATCGATGAGGCTGCCATCAAGCGCAGTGGAGCTGTGGGCTTAAATAAGCTTGATAAAGTAAACCTCCACATCATTATTGGAACTGAAGTTCAGTTTGTAGCCGATGCTTTAAGCAAACTGTTTAACGCCAAAACGCCGCTTGCAGAACTTGAAGAAGAAGCAACGACTAAGACCCAATCTCCTGCTGAAACAACGTCGGATTCTGCTATCAAATCTGGTGTATTAAATGAGTTTTACAGTGTTGCTGATGGCACGTATATGAATATTGAAGATGTCAATGATTCAACATTCTCGCAAAAAATGTTAGGTGATGGATTTGCCATTGAACCCACATCTGGCACCATTACCTCTCCAGTTGATGGGACGGTTACCACCGTCTTTCCAACCAAACACGCCATTGGTTTTACAACTGATTCTGGTCTGGAGATCCTCCTTCACATGGGAATTGATACAGTCGAATTAAAAGGTAAACCTTTTGATGTAAAAGTTAGTGATGGTCAACACATCAATCATGGTGATTTAGTTACTAACGTTGATTTACAAGCCATTAAAGATGCCGGCAAACAGACCCCCATGATGGTAATCATCACCAATATGGATGCCATTTCTCTCCTGAAATTTAAGGTACTGAATAATCAGGTTTCGCCGAAAACTAAAATTTTGGAGGCCACAACTAAATAAATAGATGTGACATCAAGAAGAGTAAAAAATATTCAAAAAAAGAAGAGAGACTACGAAAAACACTATGTTTTTGTTGCGGTCTTCTCTTCTTTTTTCATTTTTTATGCAACTGTGATCGAAATCTTTTCGATAATTGCCTCAAAATCTGTAAGCGTCTGTTTCCACGTAATGGACTTTAAATAAGAAACGCCCTTTTTCACTCGTTTTTCAATTACAAAACTATTCAATCTGGCGTTTAAAAAAGTCTGGGCCAAATATTTTTCATCAAAACTAGTCTGTAAATAAGAACCTTCTGGCAAGAAATATTTTCCTGTTCCTTCTTTAAAATCGATCAATGGAAGCCCACAACTCATCATTTCAAAAGGTACTAACGAGAAGTTTGTCATTGATGGAGCAATGCCAAAATCACAACGATGATACAAATCAATCATCTCAGTTTTGGTTAGTTTGCCAAGATTTTCTCCATTAATAAACTTTGCGGCTTTATCAGTACCAAAATAATGTAAATTCAATTTCATATCATGTTTAGCTAAAATTGCCTGACAATTCTTCAAACTCAACTGAATATTAATTGGTGCTCGTCTTGGACTGCTCCACTTAGTATACACGGCCACATCAAAGCTACTTTTATTCTGATAATGACTAAAATCACGAGATTGATAAGGATACTGTTCCAAGTTGACCGGAAAATTAATCTGATCAATTGGACTTGTCACAGTACAATTCTCCTTAATCATTTTTGCGCACCATGGCCCCAACGAAACCATATGCAGTCCTAATTCATAACTTCTTTTGGCCATTTGATAACGATCACCATAAGGATAAAAATAAGGCTCATAATCTTGCACAAAATACATTTTGTAACCTGGTTTATTTTTAATCACATACGCTGACTCCCACAAAGTTGCGAGCCAGATATCCGACTTATGTGAATCTAACTGACTCATGTCCAAACAAGTACCTTCATAACCGGCATAGTTGAATTCAGCGTTTTGAGCCATCTCTTTACGAGTTTGCGGCACATAACTTAGATAATAAACATCGTATCCCTGTTGACTAAGCAATGTTCCTAAATGTAGCATTGTTGTTTGACCGCCGTCATAAGCAATAATTCCGGTCGTGACAAACGTAATTGAATGATACGCATCCTTTTTTGTCTGTTTCACAGGCTCACTATTAAAATATTTCAGAATCTGATCATAGCCGTGAATGTCACCTTGAGGGACATCCTTGGTTGCTGTTTCTACTGGTTTCACAATAATTCACTCCTATTTTAAAGCTTGAATACTTTCCGTTTAATTATTCACTTGATTAGATGTGACCATCGTTCTATTTTTGGTTTCAGGTACGACCAAGTAAACAAATATGAGACAAAGAACGCCACAACCCGCAAAAATTCGGAAAACTGCGGACAATCCTAACGCACTCATCAAAATTGGATAGATGAAACTAACTGCAAAGTCCGCCATCCAAACAAAAAACGTTGAAAAACTCATTCCAACATCACGAATATCAATCGGAAATAGTTCTGACAAAATTAACCAAGTTAGCGGACTGATAAGTCCTTGCTGACAAATTAAAAATAACGTGATAAAAGCCAGAACTGTTATGACTAGCCCTAAGCCTGTCAGTAAACGAGTTACTAAACTCAAAGCGGCTAAAATTACCGAACTACCAATTAACCCCGCCAACAATAAATGACGGCGTTTGAATCGTCCAACAATTCGGACACTGATACCCACACTCAACACAGATACTAATCCAATGATGATGTTTCCATAAAGTGACGAACTTCGTGTTAACCCAGTTTTTTCTAACATTAAGGTACCGTAATACATAATGGCATTGACCCCCGTGATCTGCTGAGCAATTGCTAGTCCAACCCCTATTAATAAAATCTTGATATTACTCGAAAATAAGACGTTTCGCCAAGTTTGTGCTGGAGTAACTGAATCGTCATCAGTTTGAAGTTCTTCAACTTCTTGCTTAGCTTCCTTGGGTTGCAAATATCTCTGCATGACCAATTTAGCTCTTTTAAAATAGCCATTCTTCCATAACCAAATAGGGCTTTCCGGAACGGAACGATCCTCCAACAACAAAATTGCAGCCGGTAAGGACGCCATGACTAACATGACACGCCAAATCCACATAATATTGCTAAACGTCCCACCAATAATGGCATTAACGGCATAAGCGAAAAATTGCCCCAACACAATTTTGAAATCGTTACGGGTAACAACCATCCCCCGGGCATTAATCGGTGAAATTTCCGAGAGATAAACAGGAATTACTTCGGATGCCGCCCCGACGGCAATTCCCAAAACAAACCGAAAAATAATAAAAATAAATTCGTTCGGTGCCAACGCACAAAATACATTAGCGAGAATAAATAAGCTGGCAATCCATTGGACCACACGATGGCGCCCATAAAGTGCCGAAACTTTTCCAGTAAACATGGAACCTAAAGCGGCACCTAAAATTAAAATACTGGATACTAAACCTTGACCTGTCGCATTTAAATTTAGCTGCGATCTACTTGACATAAATGGCAACGCACCGTTAATCACACCTGTGTCATAACCAAATAACAAACCACCAATTGTGATTACGCTGGTTGTATGACGTAAGTTACGTGTTCTATGATGCAAACAAATCACTCCTTAATAAAATAAAAAATATCATCCTCAAATCAGTATTCTGTTTCGAAAGTTACCCTCCTCCACTAACTAATTTAAAGTGCTATCCAAGTAAACCCTACTACCAAATTTTGGCATAAACAAACAAAACCCATTATAAAGCGTTTTCATTGAGGGCCACACTGGATTTTCTCTTCTATTTGGAGAGACAATTGCATATAAAAAAAGGCCAATTCTTATGTCTAGAATCGAACCTTTTGTAGTTAAAGCACCTTTTGCATCAAATAATCTGTCTGTTCATCATCGCCCATAAAAAAGGAATGTTGGCCAATGCGTTTGAACCCAAACTTGGCGTAGAAATGTTTAGCCGGTTCGTTATGTTCCCAAACGCCCAACCAAATTTTGGCCTTATGATTTTCACGAGTTAGTTTTTCCGCTTCTTGAATGAGGCGGGTACCTAATCCCTGGTGTTTAAAAGCTGGACGAATATAAATTCTTTCTACTTCCAAATTATCAGTTCCCATTTTTTCGGTTTGCGCATCATTTATATTTACTTTTAAGTACCCGGCTGTTTCTTGATCGACCTTCACAAAGTAAAAACTAGAATTAGGATTTGCTAACTCCCGCTGCAATTTTTTCGGTTCATACGCCTCCGTCAAATAAGCGTCCATAATATCAGGCGGGTTGAAAGGATCAAACGTATCCTTATAAGTTTCGATACTCACTTTTTGTAATTCTTGCCAATCATTGACGTCTAATTTTGTCAGTTGCACTTGTTTTATCATTTCAGTACCTCCGCTGATTTCCTTTTTTAACATAATTCCAATCTGACGAAACGTTTTCGCGCATTCGGGTTAATAATCGTTCAACTAATTGCCGTTCTTCATCCGTAAACCCATTCAAAGCCACCCTAGTTGAATACTTGTTTTCCCTTTGAATAACGGGGAAAATTGCCAGTCCTTTTGATGTTGGAAAGAGCTGTTTATTTTTCTTATTAGTGACGCCCATTCGTTTTTCAATTAACCCATTTTGCGTTAATTTCTGAATGGCTCGAGCCGCGGTAGTCCGATCCACTTTAAGCATTTCAGCTACTCGTTCTTGAATAATACCGGGATTTTCACAAATGCGCACCAAGTAAAGGTACTGTCCTTTGGTTAACTCATACTTTTTAAACTCAATATTACTAATCGAATCGAGTGCTCTTGAAATTGCGCCAATTTCGCGTAAAACATCGGCCATTGGAAATCACCTCGCTTAATAAAAAACATTATAGCATTTTGTTGCAAATACAGCAAAACCAATTTTCAAAATATCAAAATATCAAAATTCATCTTAACAGAATGGTCGACTTGAAACTGATCTAACAAGGTGTATACCATATGTGATTCACAACATTGGGGGAGCAGGAAATGGACAAAAAACAAAAAGCAATTTTTAATTTAATTGATGAGGCCTACAAAGATCCAGAAATCAAACAAAATACAGAAATTTCAAAGTTTCTCTTAACTTATGCAACTGAATTAGAAAATAATGCTGAAGTCAAACTAGTTTGCGTAAAACTCAGTCGTGAAATTACACATTATTTACTTGCTCATCAATACGTGGCACCACATGCTTTAACAACTTTGTATGAAGGAATTGCCCATAATGCTGTAAAGTACTGGGGACCAGCATATCTTTACTAAACTATACAAAAATGAGGTTTGGGAATTTCCCCTTACCTCATTTTTGTGACTTAACTTATTTATCATAGTCGAAACTGAAGTCACTTTTCTAAATTTAATCTGACCACACCGATTTAGCCGTGTCGATCACAAGTTTCAACTTGTCCCATTGCTGGTCTTCGGTCAAGTGGTTACCCTCTTCAGTTGAGGCAAAGCCACACTGTGCTGATAAGCAAAGATCTTCCAAAGGTACATATTGGCTAGCGTCCTTAATTCGTGCTTTCAAAACAGCCTGTGGTTCAAGCTCTGGTTTCTTAGAAGTAACCAAGCCTAACACAATGCGTTGATGACGGCCATTATCGGCAATCTTCTTAAGAGGTTCAAAGCCACCAGAGCGTTCGTCATCATATTCCAAGAAATAACCATCAATATGGAGTTGTGCTAAGTAGTCGGCCACTGGATCGTAAGCCCCTGCCCCTGCCCATGTTGAAGCATAATTTCCGCGACACACATGCATCGTCAAGGTTAAATCTGCTGGTTTGTTATCAGCAATGGCGTTGATTGCACGAACAGCTGCTTTCGCAACGGGTTTTAAGTCAGGATTCAGCGTGCCCTTTGAAAAACTGGCCCACATTCCCCATGAGGTATCATCAATTTGTAGGTAACGACAACCTAAATCATAAAAATGCTGAACCGTTTTTTGGTAGGCAACAATCAAATCGTCCACAAAGTCGTCCAAATCATAGTCATAATAGTCATCAAAAATTTCTGCATCCTTATTAGGAAACAAAACAGATGGGCTTGGAATCGTTTGTTTAGCAGTCACGCCTTCTGGCACAATACTATTTAGGTATGAGAAATCCGCAAAGAAAGGATGATCAGGGTTATAAGTCACCTTATCTGTGATCTTGATGCCACCTTTACGGGTTTCAAGACCATTAAAATTATACCCCTTTTCAGGTGTGAAGAAATGGGCACCATTTAGACCATCGATAAAGTCCAAGTGCCACCAGCTACGACGGAACTCACCAGCAGTTACCGCCTTTAAACCAAGCTCAACTTGTTTTTTAACAATCCGGTCAATTTCTTGGTCTTCAACCTTTTTCAACTCATCCGTGCTAATTTTATTAGCATGAAATTTGGCCCGAGCCTCTTTCAAAGCTTCTGGCCGCAACAAACTGCCTACTTCGTCATAACGATATGGAAATTGATTCTTTACACTAACTGTCATCTCATACACTCTCCTATTTATTATTTGAACAATAAAAAACGCCCCTGGAATAAATTCCAAGGACGATTGATCTCGCGGTACCACCTTTTGTTTTTGTTTAGTTCACACTAAACAACTTAAAAAGTACGACAATAAAATTGCTATACTCTGCGCGTTAATGGGCGTACCCAATGTTGTCTAGTCAATGATTCAACAACATTTCTCTCCAAGACCATCTTCACCACTTGATTGTAGTTCCTTTCACCAAACGGAACCTCTCTAAAAGTCAATCGCATGACTACTCATCTTTTCATTGTTCATTTATTAATTTGATTTTAATGCAATTCTAATCGTGATAAAATGAATTGTCAAGTGGAAAAATAAATGAATAAAATACTAGTTATAAAAAGCTAAGTGTGCTTTATGTGGGATCGTAAACCTGCTGGAAGCGTACTTAGCATTTATAACCGTCTTTCAGAGGGTTCCTCCATCTAAATATAAAAAGCTTTAATCCTTTTAAACACATCGTCATTAGGGATTTGAACCCTTGCATCTACTGCAATAACGCTAACAATCAATATCACGCCTCTTCATTCAACATGATAAAATAAGTAAAAAAGAATTTTAATATAGAGAGGAAGCTAGCCTCATGGATCGAACATATCCTTGTGAACTTACTTGTATTTGTTTAATTAACTGTAATCAAAAAATACTTGTTATGAAAAAAAATGATTCCGAATTCGAACCATCACTAACATTTCCTGGTGGTCATGTGGAACCCAACGAATCCGTCACAAGCGCGGCCATTCGAGAGATTAAAGAAGAAACTGGTTTGACCATTGTGTCTCCCACACTAATGGGCTTTGTTAATTTCGACCGTCAAGACAGTCTCAAAGAACTCATCTTTGTATATCAAGCAACAATTCCCACAGAAACTGCAACACATAACCTAGCCGGAACAAAAAATGAAGGTCAAACATTGTGGTTGGCACGGAATCAAATGAAAAACTATAAGCTAAATTCGGTTGTTTCGGCCATTTTTACCGATTATCTCAATCATAAAAATAAAGAGTTGTACTTTCCAAGCAACCAAACATTTAAGGAGCAAAACCATGATTAAACCCATCAATCGCAACACAGCGTCACTATCACAAAAGGCAGTTAAAGCTACCAAAGCAGATGCTCAAGTGACAACTGATTTATTAGACACTCTCAAGGCGCATCAAGCTGATTGTGTTGGGATGGCGGCCAACATGATTGGTGTGAACAAACGCATCATTGTTTTTCAAATGGGACTATTGCCAGTTCCAATGGTAAACCCTATAATTACGAAAAAAACAGACGCCTATTCCACTAAGGAAGGCTGTCTGTCTTTATTAGGAGAACGTCCAACTACCCGTTACAAACAAATTGAAGTGGCTTATCAGGACCAAAATTTTGTCCCCCACACTCAAAAGTTTTCGGACTGGATCGCCCAAATCATTCAACATGAAGTTGACCACTGTGACGGCATTTTAATTTAGCTATTGTTCCAGCATCACTCTCTTAGTTAAGCGCAAACTTCTGAATCGCTTTTGCTAAACCATCATTGTCATTGGTATCAGTCACATAGTCCGCATTCAGTTTGGCTAACTCAATGCCATTCCCCATCGCAACAGCCGTTCCTGCAAACTTAAACATCGGGATGTCATTTCTTTCATCCCCCACTGCCATCACTTCGTTTGCACTTAGATGTAATGCCATGGCAAGATCTTTCAGTGCCTGTCCTTTGTTTACCACAGGATTCATTAACTCGAGAAAGTTTTGTTCGGCTCGCACCACATAAAAGTCTTGTCCAAATGTGGCTCTAACTCCGGCCTCAATTGCATCAAGCTGGTCTTTTTCACCAACAAATAGGCCTTTTGCAATTTCAAAATTATCTGGTAACTCGTCTGGCGTGCGAATTAGCAACCCAGCACTATTTTCCCACGCCTGAACCACCGTAATCCGATTCACATCATGATCTGCTGTGTAAATCAAACTGTGTTCATCAAGCACGTTAAACGCAATTTGCTGGTGTTGCGCATAGCTAGTCATTTTTCGATAATCTTCATTTTTAACTAAATGTTTTGCCACAACCCGACCACTAACGGATTCAATCACCGCCCCATTATAGGTAATGGCGTATTGATCATCGCCATCAATCCCCAAAGCTGCATCGTAGGGTTTAACCCCGGCAAGTGGTCGTCCTGAACACAAGACAACTTTGATCCCACTGGTCGTTACCTTTTTGATTGTCGTTATAGTGTTAGGCAATAATTTCCCCTGTGAATCCAATAACGTATCATCAATATCAAGTGCAATTAAACGAATTGACATGTTGATCTCCTTTCAGCGTGACACATTGTTTTTACTGTACCTATCTCTTGCATATAGGTAAACTATAGCAGATGATAGAGAGATGTAAGCGCCATTTTTAAAAGTAATTGTGGCCATTTTAAGCATTTTTAGTTAATTAGCAATCAAACGATCTAGAATTAATCTTGGGGTGAACTCTAATGCAAATTCAACACGAAAACGTCCAAGTCATGCCTGGACTTCCTTTTAAATATTATGAACACAGTCCTTTAACATCCATTAATGTTGCGCCTCACTGGCATCAAGGAATCGAATTAAATTGTTTAACAGCTGGCAAAACTTTAAAATTTGTTACGGACGGCAAGACTGCTGAATATCACCCTGGCGACATTTGGGCAGTCAATCGACGAAGTGTCCACAGTGCTTCTGGTGATCCCAACGTTGACTGGGCAGAATTTGGCTTAATTATAGATGATGATTTTTTACAGGCCCAACTACCGAAAAGTGCTAATTGGCAAATCACTTTAGTTGGTCCCCAAGCCAAACAAAATGATCCAACCGGTTACGCCGCTATTCGTACCCATTTGATTGCGATTCACGATATTCTTGCGCAGGGAATTTCAGATTTAGCGCGGTTATCTGTCTTAAGTCATTTTTACAACTTACTCGTTTTGCTGGCGCAGTCATTTACCATCCCTGTTGCCCCTCAAAATGTGAAAACTAATCCATCGTTGGCTGATACAGTAATGGATTATATTGATCACACGTATGCCCACCCCATTACTGGAGCAACGCTAGCCCGCCAATTTCACGTGTCCTTGACGACTTTAAATCAACAATTTAATGCCAATCTCCAAATGTCGGTGAATCGTTACCTGCGGCTGGTGCGCTTAATGAATGTCCGGCGGTTACTCTTGGAAACGGATAAACCCATTGATTACATCGCCAATATTTGTGGTTTCACCAACAATAAAACCTTGAATCGTAATTTCAAAGCATGGAAGAACCTAACACCAACCGCCTACCGCCAAACCTATGCGCGGTATCACAAAATTGATACCAGTTGCTTTCAAAATCGTCCTTTGTAAGGGTTGCTAAAATGGTAAACTACCTTCTGTAATTACATTATGGAAGGCTTTTTTGATCCATGAAAATTGTGGGTAACCAAACTGCCAACCAAATAAAATTTTGGAGAATATTAATATGATTAAACTAATTGCAGTTGATATGGATGGCACCTTTTTACGAGATGATATGAGCTATGATGAATCCAAATTCGCGGCATTACAGAAACAATTCAAGCAACGTAAAATTCGGTTTGTCGTCGCTAGTGGTAATCAGTATTTTCAACTGAAATCTTTTTTTAAAACTTATCCCGACACAATTTATGTGGCGGAAAACGGCGCTTATATTCGTGATCAACAAAATATTTATGCGCTACATTCATTTTCACCAACAATTGTCACTCACATCTTAAACGATCTCGCTTTGGTTGCCAACCTGAAAATTATAGTGTGTGGTCAAAAAAGTGCTTATATTTTGGCCAGTGAGGATCCAGCTTATATCACTAAGATGCGTCAATTTTATTATCATTTAGATTTAGTAGATGACTTCTCAAAAATCGATGATCATATTGTAAAATTTGCGATTGGTTGTCCACCAGAAAAAACTGACGCTATTGTCAAACAGCTCCAAACCCTTTTAACGGGCTTGGCTGAACCAACAAGCAGTGGTCACGGCGATATCGACCTCATTCAACCCGGCATGAACAAAGCGGCTGGTTTAAAAGAACTAGGCAGTATTCTTGGTATCGACCTTTCTGAAATGTGTGCGTTTGGAGATGGTGGTAATGATCTCGAAATGATCCGTGAAGTAGGATTAGGCGTTGCTATGCAAAATGCGCAACTGGCAGTCAAGGCTGTGTCTGATGACCAAACATTGGATAATCAGAAACAAGGCGTTTTGGTTTTCTTAGATCAATTATTAAAGTCCCAAAACTAATTAAAACTTGGTTTAAACCCATCATTGCTAATCTAAATCACTTGAAAAAGATTATAAAAACGAGAAGAAAGCCATAATTGAACTAATTATTTGTAACACAAAGACCCTTTCTCAAAGACCATCAGGCAGATTGTGTCGGTATAGATAATAATATGATTGAGGTCAATAAACGAATTGCTGTGGTTTAAATGGGAGTCTTACTAGTCACGCTAATCAATCCAATCATTACAAAAAAGCAGTCTTTGTGAAGGTAGTATGGAATCGTGTCCATGATTTCATACTACCTTCAAACTGTTATGAAAACTTATTTTTATACCAACTTTGGAGACGCAAATTATGGAAACAAATACTAATAGTGGCGATGCGTTTGGCAAACTGTTTTTGGCCTTCGCACAAGTAATCTCACAAAATCGGTCTCTCGAAGATTTCGAACTCACTAGATTGCAAGCCATCACGCTCAGAAATGTTTACCGTCACTCCGGCATGACCATGACTGAACTGGCAATCGCGATCGGCATCACTCGACCACAATTGACCCGCATTATTAATACACTTGAAAAACGTGGGCTAGTGCACCGAAAACGAAACGAGGATAATCGCCGAATCATTAATGTTCAACGCACAAAAAAGGGTCAATCAGTTGTTAAGGCCCATATGGATTTGATTCAGTCTCAGATCGAAAGTCGAGTCGCCTTACTTGATAGCAACGATCAAAAATCTTTAGTCCATCACCTGGAAGAAAGTATCCGCTTAATGGAAAAGGCGGGGATCATTGAACTGGGAATCGAAAAAAATTAACAAAAAAAGACGGTCTTAATGCGATAATCCCTTTGTGGTT
>NZ_DOEM01000035.1:77716-78221 GCF_003533255.1 Pediococcus sp. | reverse complement strand
CGGTCCCTATCCGTCGCGGGCGTAGGAAATTTGAGAGGATCTGTCCTTAGTACGAGAGGACCGGGATGGACATACCGCTGGTGTACCAGTTGTTCCGCCAGGAGCATCGCTGGGTAGCTACGTATGGATGAGATAAACGCTGAAAGCATCTAAGTGTGAAACTCGCCTCAAGATGAGATTTCCCATTCCATTTATGGAAGTAAGACCCCTGAGAGATGATCAGGTAGATAGGTTGGGAGTGGAAGTGTAGTGATACATGGAGCGGACCAATACTAATCGGTCGAGGACTTAACCACAAAGTGGTGTTCTTGAAGAGAAGGATTCGATATTATTTAGTTTTGAGAGAATAAATTTCTTTCACACGAGCCACGAAGGTGGATCGGAGAAGTGTGGTGGCGATAGCGAGAAGGATACACCTGTTCCCATGTCGAACACAGAAGTTAAGCTTCTTAGCGCCGAGAGTAGTTGGGGGATCGCTCCCTGCGAGGGTAGGACGTTGCCATGC
>NZ_DOEM01000035.1:0-77675 GCF_003533255.1 Pediococcus sp. | reverse complement strand
GGTTCGAGTCCGCCTGCCGGAGTAGTGATAAATGTTAACCTTCTCAATTGAAAGTTAGCATCTTTTTCTATACCTGCCGGCTTAGCTCAGTTGGTAGAGCATCGGTATCGTAAACCGAGGGTCGGGTGTTCAAGTCGCCTAGCCGGCATTGAATAAGACACCGTTTATGGTGTCTTTTGTTGTTTTTAGGAGAATTTGGGAAGCTTTACCCCTAAAAATAATACACGATAAGCTACATAGAGATGTTTGGAGGAAGAAATAAATTGAATAACCAAAGTGACGTGAGCAATGATAAGTCCTTCTTTGGGCAACCTAGAGGGCTCTCAACATTGTTCTTTACAGAAATGTGGGAACGTTTCAGTTATTACGGAATGCGTGCCATTCTGTTATTCTATATGTACTATGCAGTATCAAAGGGTGGTCTCGGTTTTAGTCAGACAACTTCTGCTTCTGTGATGTCCATATATGGTTCATTAGTTTATCTAACGAGTGTAATCGGCGGTTTTGTTAGTGATCGTATTTTAGGACCAAGAAAAACTGTCTTTTGGGGCGGTATTTTCATCATGTTAGGACATATTGCACTAGCACTACCATTTGGAGCCCCAGCACTATTTATTTCAATTGCACTGATCGTCATCGGAACTGGGTTATTAAAGCCTAATGTTTCTGAAATGGTCGGCGGGTTATATACCGAAGAAGATATTCGTCGTGATTCAGGATTTAGCATCTTTGTTTTTGGAATTAACTTAGGAGCCTTGATTGCGCCACTGCTTGTTGGCTGGGTAGGAGCACACGTGAACTTTCACGTTGGTTTTTCACTAGCTGCAATTGGAATGTTCTTTGGTCTTCTTCAATACTACTTAGGTGGGAAAAAGTACTTAAGCAAAGACAGTTTGTATCCTTCTGACCCACTTGAGCCTAAGGACGCACATAAACTTGGATGGCAGGTGACCATTGGGGTTGTTATTTTTGCGCTTATCCTGCTCGTTATGCAACTGGCCAATGCCATGACAATTGACAATGTTGTCTTGTTATTAAGTTTGGTGGCAGTTGCCACACCAATTATTTATTTTGTTTTGATATTTTCAAGTAACAAAGTGACTAAAATTGAACGTTCTCGTCTTTGGGCTTATGTTCCGTTATTTATTGCCGCAGTGATTTTCTGGGCAATTGAAGAACAAGGATCAGTGGTTCTTGCCTTATACGCGGCTCAACGAACACAGTTACATTTAGGGCCAATTACTTTGGCGGCTTCACAATTCCAGTCCCTTAATCCGTTGTTTATTATGTTATATACACCATTCTTTGCCTGGATGTGGATTAAAATGGGGAACAAGCAACCTACATCTCCACATAAGTTTGCTTATGGGTTGGCGTTTGCGGGAGTTTCGTACTTATTCATTGCTTTACCAGGAATGATGTTTGGAACGGCTGGTAAAGTCAATCCCCTTTGGTTAGTTGGTAGCTGGGCAATTGTTGAAATTGGTGAGATGTTAATTTCGCCAATTGGTCTTTCTGTAACTACTAAACTAGCACCAAAAGCATTTAGTTCTCAAATGATGAGTATGTGGTTCTTGGCAGATGCTGCTGGTCAAGCAATTAATGCCCAAATTGTACGTTTTTACACGAGCGCGACAGAAGTTCCTTACTTCTTGGTTGTCGGCGCTGTCAGCATTGTTTTTGGCCTTCTATTGCTCTTGTTATCTAAATGGATTTCATCCAAGATGGTCGGTATCAATTAAATTTAAAAATAAAGATCAGTTCTTTAAAGGACTGATCTTTTTCTAATTAGAAGACAATTTTTTGTGAGGCGTGTAAAATGATCAACTAACAGTGTGAAAGGAGACAAATATGAGGATTGCAATAACAAGTGACAACCACTTTGACGTAAATCGCTTAGATGTTGATGAAACACTAAAAAATCAAGCAGAATATTTAAGCCAACAAAACGTTGGGTTGTATTTAATTGCTGGTGATTTATTTAATGATTTTACAAAGAGTCTAGCGTATGTGCAAAACTTACAAAACGAATTAGGTTCCCAAACGCTTGTAAAGTTTATTGCTGGGAACCATGATATGGTTCATGGCGTTACGTTCGAAGAATTAGAGAGCCAACTTGATAATAGTTATTTGCATAACCAATATTTTGATGTGCCAGAGACCGACTGGCGGGTAATTGGTAATAACGGGTGGTATGATTACAGTTTTGCGGACAATGTTAAGGGCAAAACTATCGCTAATTTTGAAACTTGGAAGCGTGCTTACTGGATAGATGGGTCTATTAAGCAACCAATGTCCGATGGTGAAAGAATGGGACTAGTTTTAGATGAAACTACTCAACAACTTAAAACGGCTCAGGAGGCCCAAAAACGTGTCCTGTACTTTACACATTTTGTACCACGACGTAATTATATTCGCTATGCACCTGAAGGAAATTTATGGAATATGGCTAATGCCTATATGGGGAGTGCAAAATTAGGACAAGTGTTAGAACAATTCGAAGTTAATAAGGTAATATTCGGTCATATGCACATTCATCCAGCTCCACAGCAATTTGAAAAAACGACTTACTACAATCAATCAGTAGGTTATTATACAAAACGAATTAAGGAATGGCAAAATGATACTTTCCTCGCCGAATGGCGATCACGACTGGTTTTCTTTGACCTTTAAAAAAATTAATTTGAGGAAATTTGTAAAAACCCCTTGATATTTGTTCAAATTTTCGGTATTATATTTTAGTCGGATGCGTTAGAAGTTTTAATGCAATTCAAAAGGGAAGGGTAGCGAAGTCTGGCTAAACGCGGCGGACTGTAAATCCGCTCCTTCGGGTTCGGTGGTTCGAATCCACTCCCTTCCATTTTATGAATGGGCTATAGCCAAGCGGTAAGGCATCGGGTTTTGATCCCGAGATGCGATGGTTCGATCCCATCTAGCCCAATAGTTACGCCTTTCTAAGTCGCTACCAGTTTAAGTACTGATGTAGAGGCTTTTTTTGTATCTTCTATTAATGCACTTAGGTAGTAAAGTTTTAGTGAAAAATAGGTTATCCTCTTATCTTCAAAAATTTACGGTACAATAGGTTCATATTAGGTGGGCTTATTTTTTTATTATTGATGAGTTTTCTTTCTAGTAGTGGAATAGACGGAGGCGTCTAATGAATTATACATTTATCGGTGACATTCATTCAGCTAGTGATGATTTAAAAGTACTTTTGAATGCCATTAATACGGAAGAGGATCGCCTGATTTTTCTAGGTGATTACATTGATGGGACAGCAACTCGGCATTTTTCAAAGCATGAAGAAACGCAATTAATTGATCCGTTAGGTGTTTTAGATATTTTGATGAATCGGGTTAATCAGCACAGTGATATTGTATTACTTGGCAACCATGATGATTTTTGGGTACAGACAGCTACTGGTGATGATTTGAGTTATCAAACGTGGCGAATTAATGGTGGTGCTCATACGTGGCGAAAATTAGGAATTCACTCCGGCGCGCTACCTGTGATTCAAAGGGCACTCAATGCTCCAAAACTGGCCCCTTACACGAAGTTCTTAAGTAATCGACCATTTACCTGGGAAACTGGCAAAATACTTGCAGTCCATGCTGGTGTTCGTTGGGGAGTGAGTCTTAATAAACAAGAAAAAGACGATTTACTTTGGATTAGAAATGACTATTATTTCAATGCAGGATTGGAATCAGCGGGATGGCATAAAAATGAGTTAGGTAAGGTGATTGTCACTGGACATACACCAGTTCAGATCTTTAATCGATCCGGATTCATAAAAATGCAAGCTGACAGTCAAGATGTACCGCGTTATTTAATTGATGCTGGTAGTCGTTCCGGTGCATTTAGTGGTGGAATTGTGGCATTAACGCTTGATCCAAATGGAGGGTTCGTTTCAGCAAAATTTGTGGTGAACCAACAAGTTCAGGAGATTCCAAATAAGTTAATTGAAGAAGATTTTCTGTCAAAAGATCCCAAGTAAGCAATGATAAAAGTCGCAAACCCATGAACAACTGGATTTGCGACTTTTTTAACATCTTATTTAATTAATCAGCCACTGGTTTTAACGCCAGGGCTTTGGCGGCTTCTTCACAGTCGTCAAAATGATGTTTGGTTCGACCAAGAATTTGGTAATCTTCGTGTCCTTTTCCGGCAATCAGGATGACGTCTCCCGACTTAGCCGATTCAACAGCTTTCGTAATGGCCTCCCGGCGATCAATGTAAACTTCGGGGTGATCGTTTGGAACGCCGGCTAGCATATCATTTAAAATAGCCTGCGGGTCTTCTGTACGTGGATTATCCGCGGTAAAAATCGGCTTCGTACTGTATTCAACGGCAATTTTTGCCATTTTGGCCCGCTTTCCTTTATCACGATCGCCACCACAACCAATCACACAGTAAATGTCTTTTTTAGCAAAGGAATGGATGGTCTCTAAAGCATTTAAAAGACTATCTGGTGTATGTGAATAATCAACAATTACCCGGACCCCTGTATGAGAAGGGATGGATTGAAAACGGCCTTTTACCCCCGAAACTTTTTCCAATGAAGTGATAATTTGTGCTTCTGGTAGCCCGCCTGCATAAGCCGCGGCAAAGGCAGCCAACGGATTGTAAACATTAAATTGGCCAATCAGTTTCGTTGTGACATGGGTGAGATGACCAAATACGGACAAGTCAAATTCAGTACCATGACTATAAATCTGAATGTTTTGAGCACGAATCATCGCATCGGTATTGAGCCCATAGGTCAACACGTGGGCAGCGGTATATTGTTCAAACTCACGACCAACGGGATCATCGGTATTTAAAACGGCGACTTTACTAGTGCCGTCTGCATTATATTTATTGCCTAATTGAGCAAACAACATACTTTTAGCGTGAATATAATCATCCATAGTTTTGTGAAAATCTAAATGATCACGCGTGAGATTTGTGAAGACAGCAACATCGTAATCAATTCCCCAAACGCGGCCCAAAACTAAAGCAATCGACGAAACTTCCATTGAAACGATTTTTACGCCAACTTCGCGCATTTGTGCCAAAGTCTTTTGCGTTGTGATGGCATCCGGTGTGGTATTCTCAGTTGGAAAAGTTTCATCTTTAATGCGGCGATACATGGTTCCCATCAGACCAGTCGCCTGATTTTGATCTCGATAAATTTGGTCGATTAAATGGGTAACGGTTGTTTTGCCATTGGTGCCAGTCACACCAATCATATGCATTTTTTGGCTAGGAGCCTCAAAAAAAACATCGGCAAGGATTGCCATGGCTCGTTCAGTGTTTTGTACATACACAACAGGAACGGTAACGTTGATCCGCTTTTGAGCCACAATGATTTTGGCGCCTTTTTCAACAGCTTGTTTAACCAATGTATGACCATCAATGTGATAGCCACCTACGGCGATAAACATCGCACCAGGTTGAATCTCGCGGGTATCCTGAGTCAACATTGTCACATCAAAATCAGTTGTGATAGTTGGCTGAACTTGCTTGAATTTTAAACTATTAATTAATTTGCTAACTTTCATTGAGAACGCTCCTTTTTAGAATAGGCAGATAACTGACTGACATTACTGTTGAGTAAGGGTGAATTGATGGCTTTGTAAAAATTCATCGTGTAAACTGTTTAAAGCCGCAGTGAGGTCGGTTTTATGAATTAGAACCCAAATGGTCGTATAACTATCAGTTGATTGTAAAATATCGATATGGTGCTTGGCTAATGTGTTGACAATCCGGGCCGTGATCCCTGGAGTGCCCGTAATTCCGGCTCCTACAATGGCAACCTTGGCGCAATCAGAAACCATTCGATAGTTTGCATGGGCGGTTGCTAAAGTCTTTTCAGCAAGCCAGGTATCCATTTGTGGCAAATTGAAAACAACCGAATCGGTAGAAATATTAATAAAATCAATACTGAGATTTTGTGCGGCCATTAATTGGAAAATCTGACCAGATGTTAGGTTCTCAGTTGAAACAGAAAATTGAGTTAAGTTGTTTTGGTTGGTTATACCTGTAACAGTTCGATAATGAGAAATGTGGGGATTTCTTTCGCCAACAATTGTGCCTAATTCTTCAGGTTGTTGATAGGTTGCCCGAATCCGCATTGATAAGTTAGCTTGTTTAGCAACTTCAACAGCTCGTGGATGGATGACACGAGCGCCATTATGGGCCAAATTGGCAAGCTCATCATAGCTGATGGACTTGAGACAACGGGCCCTTTTTACAAGTTGAGGATCCGCCGTCATGATGCCGCTTACGTCGGTAAAAATATCTACCAATTCAGCGTTTAAGGCCATACCCAAAACGGCAGCCGAGACATCAGAACCGCCACGGCCGATGGTTGTGATTTCGCCATCTTTAGTGGCACCTTGAAACCCAGCAACAACGACGACATTCGTCTTTTTAAACATTTTTTTGATAGGAGTCGGGTCAACGTTAAGTATTTTGGCATTTTGAAATTCATCATCGGTTACAATTCCGGCCTCACTGCCCGTTAAAGCAGTGGCATCTAAGCCAGCTTCACGGGCCTGTTCTGTAAACACGGTTGCGGAAACAATTTCACCAACGGAAACCAACATATCTAACTCACGTTTAGATAACCTTGATTGGTTATTGTGGACCAGATTTAAAAGACCGTCTGTTGTGTAGGATGCTCCTGGTTCCCGAAAGGCGGAAACCAAAACCACGACTTTTTTACCGTGATCAACTGCGTATTTCACATGCACTAAAGCTTGCTTTCTAGCGGCTACATCTTTAACAGAAGTGCCCCCGAATTTTTGAATAACAATCTCCATTTTATCTATACCAACTCTCTATCGTTCTTCGGTTCTAACTCTTCCACATAAATTTTGTGCCACATCATAAAGGTGAGAATCGTCCATAATTTTCGGGAATTATCTGCAACACCATCACGGTGATCATCTAATAACGTTAAAAAGTAGTTTTTATCAAAATACTGATCCGTTTGGGAATCTTGAATAATTGTGCGTGCCCAATCATACATTTCACTTTTTAGCCAGAAACGGATTGGCACAGGGAAACCTAATTTTTTACGATGTAAGACGTGATCAGGTACAATACCTTCAACTGCCTTTCGTAAAATATATTTGGTCGTTCCATGACTAATTCGTAAATCAGCTGGAATGCTGGAAGCCACTTTGAAAACTTCTCGATCCACAAATGGGGTTCGTAATTCCAAACTGTGTGCCATGGTAGTTCGGTCAGCATTGTGAAGCAAATCGCCGTTTAACCAGGTGTGCATATCAATAAATTGCATTCTTGTAATCGGGTCATAATCTTGTGATTCGTCATAAAATGGTTTGGTAATGGATTGAAATGGATGACTGAGATTATAATTTTTAAAAAATGCACGTTTTTCGGTTTCATTAAATATAAAGGCATTGCCAACATAACGTTTTTCAAGGGGTGTGGTGCCACGTAACAAAAATGAGCGACCCTTTACGCCACGCGGAATTAATCGGGCAATATGATTTAAAGCGCCATTTAAGGGCTTGGTGTAATTAAATACACTTAATGATTCTGGTTCGTGATAGATAGTGTAACCACCAAACAACTCATCAGCACCTTCACCTGTTAAGGCTACTTTTACATGTTTCACAGCTTCTTTTGCCAAGAAATATTGGGGCACAGCAGCCGGATCCGCAAGGGGATCATCCATACTCCAAACAAACTTAGGAAAAGCTTCCATGAATGCTTCAGGGGTAATTAAACTGCTGTAATTTTTAACGTCTAATTTTTCAGCCGTTTCTTGGGCAACATCTAATTCACTGTAGCCTTCGCGTTCGAATCCAACTGAAATCGTTTCTAGGTTGGGGTTAAAATTTTTTGCCATGGCCACAATAATTGATGAATCAATTCCGCCAGATAAGAAGGAACCAACTGGCACGTCAGAGCGCATATGCATTTTGACGGAATCTAACAAAACTTCGCGAATCTTTTTGATGTAGGCCGTTTCCGATTCGCTCGAAGTATGAAATTCTCGATGGTAGTAACGATTAATTACGAGATCATCACCAATTTTTTTGGTTAATGTACATCCTGGTGAAAGTAGCTTGATTTCTTTAGTTAGGGTTTCTGGTTCTGGTACAAATTGGAATGTCATGTAATCTTGCAAGGCATCATGATCAAAAGTTCGCTGCGCAAGAATTTTGTAAATGGCTTTACTTTCGGAAGCATAATATAACTGGTCGCCTTGGATGGCATAGTAAAATGGTTTAATACCAAATTGGTCGCGAGCAGCAAAGAAAGTCTTTTCTTGTTTATCCCAAATCACAAACGAAAACATGCCGCGTAAATATTTAGTGACGTCAGATTGGTATTTGGCATACAAAGCTAAAATAACTTCGGAGTCAGACTCTGTTTTAAAACCGTATCCGTCTTTAATTAAATCATTCCGTAACTCAACAAAGTTATAAATTTCACCATTAAAAGTTAGCCAGTAGCGTTCATTATCATAGGATAGGGGTTGATGGCCGCCATCCAAATCAATGATACTTAAACGCCGGAATCCCATGGTGATGTGAGCATCTTCAAAGTAGCCACTATCGTCAGGGCCTCTATGGACCAACATATTTGTCATTTCATGAACTGTATTGTTTTCAGTCTGACCGTCGATTTTTGAAAGGTCGGTCAAACAGCCTGCGAATCCACACATACGGCCATCTCCTCTTTTTGTTTTATTAACTTTATATTTATGACTATATAGGTAACAGATTAAATCAAGTTTAAAAAACGGTATAAATCAAGAATTAACTAATTTTAACTGTAAAAAAGCGTTTTCACAACGAAAACAAATTGTTATTTTGAAAAATGATAAAATGGGAATATAAAAAAAGAAAGTAAGTGAATAAAAATGAAAATTGGATTTATTGGAGTTGGCAACATGGCAAAGGCCATTATTATTGGGTTGATCAAGGCGGGAGTTTCGGGAACGGACATTTTGGTGCACAGTGGTCACCTTGAACATTATGAGGCATTTGCAAAACAAAATCAGTTGGCGCTGGAAACTAGTAATGAAGAGGTTGCTAAAAAGGCGGATGTGGTGGTATTAGCCGTTAAACCAGACATTGCCAAACAGGTGTTAACTGATATTAAATTGGAAGTGAACAGTGCTGACAAATTAGTGGCTTCCGTCGTTTCTGGTCTAGAGATTGCCGAAATGCAGGCCATTATTGGTGATTGGCCAATTATGCGGGTGATGCCAAACGTTAATGTTGAAATTAATGAAGGGATGACCGCCTTGGCTGCAAGTGGCCCACTAACAGATTCACCATTTAATATTGGTAAAAATATTTTTGAAAAAGTTGGGAAGGTCATGGAAGTATCTGAATCTGACTTCACAACCTTTGGAGCGATTGCAGGTAGTGCGCCGGCGTATGCTTACTTTTTCATTGATGCGTTATCACGAGCGGGCGTTAAGTATGGGTTGACTAAGCAGGCAGCAACCAAAATTGCGGCCCAAGTTGTGAATGGGAGTGCCAAAATGGTTCTTGAGGCCGATGATAACCCAGCTGCTTTAATTGATAAGGTTTCTTCACCAGGTGGGACAACGGTCGCCGGTTTTCTAGCAATGGAAGAGGCCGGTTTTATGACCTCGGTAGTCAAAGGCATTGATGCCACCATTGCGAAAGAAAAAGGTGAATAACAGATTCTCCTTGCAGTTGTGGTCTATACCGATTATAATGAACTTAAATAAAACTGAAGGAGATTTTTAACTAATGAGTACTGTATTGAAACACGCCACGATTTATACTGGTTTAGAGAAAATTGATGACGGCTTTATTCGGTTTAACAAACAAATCGAAGCTGTTGGGCCAATGAGCGAGTTCCGTCCCTTGCCAGATGACGAAATTCACTTTGCTGCAGAAACAATTGTGACCCCAGGATTTATTGATGTGCACAGTCATGGCGGCTATGGGTTTGATGCCATGGATGGTGACGCTGACCAAATTAACGAAATGGTTACGAAAATGACAAAAACAGAAGGAATTACCACTTACTTCTGTACCACAATGACGCAATCGAACGAAAACATTGATCATGCGATGAAAGGAGTAGCTAAAGCAGCTGCTGTCAATCCCGTCATTAAAGGGGTACATTTGGAAGGGCCCTTTATTTCAGCTACTTTCAAAGGTGCACAACCAGAACAATACATTAAAGATCCTGACGTTCACTTGTTGGAACAGTGGAACAAGTCTGCTAATGGGTTAGTTAAATTAATCACCATGGCTCCTGAAGATAAGGGTACCGATGAATTTGAATCTTACTGTTTAGCACATGGAATTGTGCCATCTGTTGGCCATAGTAATGCCAAACGGGCGGATTTATTAAATAGTAAAGTGAGTCACGGAACTCATTTGTACAATGCACAACGGGAATGGAAGCATCGTGAACCAGGCGTTACCGGCCACGTAATGTTGGAAGACAACATCTATGCTGAATTAATTTGTGACGGTTTCCATATTGTTCCTGACATGTTGCGTTTGGCATACGAAGTTAAAGGCCCAGAACGGATCGAATTGGTAACTGACTCGATGCGTTCTAAAGGAATGCCTGAAGGCGAAAGTGAATTAGGTGGCCAAAAAGTTTATGTTAAAGACAAGCAGGCTCGCTTAGCTGACGGAACCTTAGCTGGTTCAGTTTTGGAATATACAGATGCCTTCAAGAATGCCATGAAATTTATGGGATGCAGTATTGAAGATGCCGTACAGATGAGTTCTGTCAACCAGGCTAACGAATTTGGTTTGGACAGTAAGGGAACTCTTGAAGTGGGTAAAGATGCGGATTTGAACTTGTTTGATGATAACCTGAACAAGTTGGCTACTTACAGCTATGGCCGTGAATTCTCAAATACTGAAAAATAAAGTTCCGAAACTAGCTATTTTTTCGTTATAATAAGCTTATAGTCGTTTACAGGAGGTGGAATCGTGGGATCCCCCATTTATATTCAAATTCACAATGAAATTAAAAAATCTATCGAGGCTGGTAAATGGGCAGTTGGTGACCGTATTCCAGCAGAACGTGAATTAGCAGAACAGTTCAATGTAAGCCGAATGACACTTAGACAAGCCATTCAGACATTAGTTGATGAGGGTATTTTGGAGCGTCGTGTGGGTTCGGGTACTTTTGTAGCTAATCAGAAAGTTCAAGAAAAAATGTCTGGTGTGACCAGTTTCACTGACTTAATGATTGCGCAAGGTAAAACTCCTTCCAGCAAAACGATTTCGTACCATGCGGGGCAACCTTCTATGAGTGAAAGCGAAAAGTTAGAGCTAAATGATGGTGAATTAGTTTTGCGGATGGAACGAATTCGGTATGCGGATAAAGTGCCTATCTGTTTTGAGACGGCTACGGTACCAGAAAATCTCGTGAAAGATTTCAGTAAGGCTGAAGTAACCAGTTCATTGTATGGTACGTTAGAGAAAAAGGCGGGATTAGTTCCCGGTAGGGCAACTCAGACCGTTTCGGCAATGCTAGCTTCTGAAAAGATTGCCGAATATCTATCTGTAAAACGTGGAGAAGCAATTTTACGTTTACGTCAGGTGTCGTATTTACAAGATGGGAAACCATTTGAATATGTGCGCACTCAATATGTGGGCGAACGATTTGAATTTTATCTCAATCGTTAAAAACACAAAAAATAGTTTGTCGATTTTCGAAATGAAAATGACAAACTATTTTTAGTATCAGAGCTTATTTTGTTTTTTGAGTTGATGAATTTTCCACATGAATTGAGGAATTATCATTTGTCGTTTGAGCCGTTTGGGTTCGGTAATTAATCGGTAAAACCATTCTAAATGATGATTTTGCCAAAATTGAGGTGCTCGTTTAACAATCCCTACAAAGACATCAAAACTGCCACCCACGCCCATCCATAACCCGTTTGTGAGGTGACGATGACTCGCAATAAACTGCTCTTGCTTGGGAAAACCAGTTGCAACGAAGACAATATCGGGTTGTTGGGCTTTAATCTCAGCTGCAATTAATGATTCGTCTTTATAGTAACCATCGCGGGCACCGACAACTTGAACGCCGGGAAAGTTAGCAGCTAATTTGGTTGTTAAAAGGTTGATCACATGCGGTTTAGCTCCTAAAAAATACACTTTCTTTTGTGTTTGATCGGCCCATTTAAGGAGACCTGTAAAAATATCAAATCCCGTGATTCGCTCAGGTAACGGTGTTTTTAGCGTTGCTGCGGCTTTAATAATGCCAATTCCATCCGGTGAGATATAGTCAGATTTTAAGATAAGGTTACGATAGGGTTCATTTCGGTTTGCATACATGACAATTTCCGGATTTGCCGTGACAACAAACGTATTTTGGTGATTTTGAATTCGAGTTTGGAGTTGATTGATAAACTGATTACGTGTGGTATTTGCAAATGGAATCCCCATAATTTTAACGCTTCGAAATGGGTCATTCATAATAAAATCAATCCTTTCGACTATTGAAAATGACGCACCATGGAAAAAATGATAAAATAGGTGCAACTATTGTTAATATTATTAAACCACTAACTAACTGAGGAGTACAATCGTCATGACTAAAAAATATCCGGATGACAGTTTAACGTTACATACGGATGCCTATCAAATTAACATGATTCAAACTTACTGGGAACAAGGAATTCACAATAAGAACGCTGTTTTTGAAGTTTTCTTTCGAGATATGCCTTTTAAAAATGGGTACGCGATTTTTGCTGGTTTGGAAAGAGTCGTGAAGTATATCCAACAGTTGCACTTTACGGATTCTGATTTGGCTTATTTGAAAGAATCAGAACATTATCCGGATGACTTCTTGGAATATTTGCGTAACTTTAAATTTAGTGGCACAATTCGTTCCGCTGTTGAAGGTGATTTAGTTTTCAACGGCGAACCAATTATGCAAGTGGAAGGTCCGTTAGCTGATTGCCAATTAGTTGAAACCGCCATTTTAAATGTTGTGAACTATCAAACTTTGATAGCCACTAAAGCGTCACGAATTAAATCCGTCGTTGGTAACGATGCCTTGTTAGAGTTTGGTACGCGCCGTGCTCAAGAAATGAGTGCCGCAATTTGGGGGACTAGGGCGGCTTACATCGGCGGTTTTGATGCCACAAGTAATGTCCGGGCAGGTAAAATTTTTGGAATTCCGATCAGCGGAACCCATGCGCATGCCCTGGTTCAGTACTATCGTAACGATTATGATGCTTTTAAAGCATATGCCCAAACCCATCATGATTGCGTGTTTTTGGTAGATACCTATGACACGCTCAAAAGTGGGGTACCCAATGCGATTAGGGTAGCCAAAGAAATGGGTGATAAGATTAATTTCTTGGGCGTTCGAATTGATAGTGGTGATATGGCTTACTTATCAAAGCGTGTACGCGAGCAATTAGACGAAGCTGGTTTTCCGAATGCCAAAGTTTATGCTTCAAATGATTTAGATGAAAAAACAATTCAAAACTTAAAAATGCAGGGTGCCAAAATTGATGTTTGGGGTGTCGGCACAAAATTAATTACCGCTTATGATCAACCAGCTTTAGGGGCCGTTTACAAGATGGTTTCTATCGAGGGTGAAGACGGTAAGATGGTTGATACCATTAAACTATCTAACAATGTGGAAAAAGTTTCTACCCCCGGTAAAAAACAAGTTTGGCGAATTTCTAAAAATGCAGATGGTAAATCAGAGGGGGATTACGTGACCCTCTGGGATGAAGATCCGCAAAAGCAACCTTCAATTTACATGTTCCATCCAAATTATACGTACATTAACAAAACGGTGAGTGATTTCAATGCACGCCCACTGTTACATGAAATTTTTAAAGATGGCAAGCTGGTTTATAAACTTCCAGAACTGAAAGATGTTAAGGAATACTCTCGCAAGATGTTGGATTCCTTATGGGATGAATATAAACGTGATTTGAATCCGCAAGACTATCCCGTTGATTTATCTGAGAAATGTTATGACCATAAGATGAACAGCATTAATGGTGTTCGAAAATACGTCAGTTCGTTAAAATTTAGTGAATAAGAGAGATGGCAACAATGCGAAAATTACAACAAGAGATTATCAAAAATTTAAGAGTGGCGCCCGAAATTGATCCAAAAACGGAAATTCGCCGTAGTGTTGATTTCCTAAAAACGTATCTAAAGAAAAACACCTTTATCAAAAGCTTTGTGCTAGGCATTTCCGGGGGTCAGGACTCAACATTAACCGGTAAACTAGGGCAGATGGCCATTACTGAAATGCGTGAAGAAACTGGCGACCAAGATTACCAGTTTATCGCAGTCCGTTTGCCATATGGCGTGCAAGCTGATGAATCGGATGCAATGGCGGCGATCGAATATATACAAGCTGATCAAGTTAAACGGGTCGACATCAAACCAGCTGCTGACGCAATGGTACAGGCACTTGAAGCTAATGATTTGAAGATTAGTGATTTTAACAAGGGAAATATCAAGGCCCGAGAACGCATGATTGCTCAGTACGGAATTGCTGGTGCTAATAATGGCATCGTGCTTGGTACGGATCACGCCGCTGAATCGGTGACGGGCTTTTATACCAAGTTCGGTGACGGTGGTGCAGATGTTACTCCAATTTGGCGGTTAGATAAGCGTCAAGGCAAGGCACTTTTAGAAGAGTTGAATGCGCCAAAACACTTATACGAAAAGGTTCCAACGGCTGATTTGGAAGATAATCGTCCGGCCTTGCCTGATGAAGTAGCGCTTGGCGTGACTTACGATGATATTGATAATTATCTAGAGGGGCATGAAATCGAAACTAAGGCTGCGGAAAAAATCGAAAGTTGGTATCAAAAAACGGCGCACAAACGTCATTTACCATATACTGTTTACGATAAATTCTAGAAGATTGAGGTGCCAAGAAAAATAAAAAGCAAAATCACTTGCTATTAGGTTTGCTTATAGTTATAATAAATTAACAACAAAACATGAGGGAGTAACTAGCAGTTATTTCTGCGGCAATGTCGTCAACAAGATTAAATCTGGTATTGCCTGAAAAAGTGAGACTCGTGGATGTTCGCATTTTAGTGTGGACATGCACGGGTCTCTTTTTTTAAAAAGCCCCTGTGTGTCGAAAAATAAGGAGGAACACATGAAAGCTACAAAAGTTAATTACTACAACCAGAGCGTGGAAGATGTGCTGAAAGCTCAAGGCAGTTCTCCAGAAGGATTGACCGATGCACAAGTCCAAGAAAGTTTAACCAAGCACGGCGCTAATCAGTTAGAGACTAAGAAAAATACAAGTCTCTTACAAAAGTTCATCGCTCAGTTTAAAGATTTAATGATCATTGTATTGATTGCGGCGGCCATAGTATCCGTGTTTGTGGGTGAAGGCGTTGACGCCATCATCATTTTACTGGTGGTTGTGCTGAATGCGATTTTTGGTGTTTTTCAGGAAACAAAAGCTGAAGAGGCAATTGCGGCCTTAAAGGAACTTTCCGCGCCTCAAGCTCATGTTAAACGAAACGGAAAAGTAGAAACTATCAAGAGCGAAGATGTGGTTCCTGGCGATATTGTTTTGCTGGAAGCTGGCGATATTATTCCTGCCGATTTGCGTTTAATTGAGTCTGCTGGTTTAAAAATGGAAGAAGCCGCCTTAACTGGTGAGTCTGTCCCAGTTGAAAAACAAATTGCAGCTTTAAAGGATAGTAAGTTGCCAATCGGTGATCAAACTAACATGGCCTTCATGAATAGTAATGTCACGTACGGTCGTGGTAGTGGCGTGGTTGTTGGTACTGGGATGCATACTGAAGTTGGCCAAATTGCAGATATGATCAACAATGCCGAAGAAACGACAACCCCGCTGCAGCACAATTTAACGCAGCTGAGTAAAGTTTTAACTGGTTTAATTTTAGTGATTGCAGCCATTGTTTTCGTGGTGGGGATGATTCGGGGAAACGAAAGCCTAATTAATATGTTGCTGACGGCAATTTCTTTAGCCGTTGCTGCTATTCCTGAAGGCTTGCCAGCCATTGTCACGATTACCTTAGCATTAGGTACGCAACGAATGGCCAAACGACATGCAATCATTCGAAAATTACCAGCCGTTGAGACTTTGGGTGGGACCCAAATCATTGCGTCTGATAAAACGGGAACGTTGACCCAAAACAAAATGACTGTTGAAAAAGTTTTTGTGAATAATCAATTGAAAGACACCGCGGATGTCGATCCAAAAGATTATCCTTACAACCATTTGTTTGAGTTAATGGTGTTAAATAATGATACCAAACAAACTAAAGAAGGTTTGATTGGTGATCCTACCGAAACGGCTTTAATTCAATTTAATTTGGATAAACATGAAAATGTCGAAAAATTAATTAGCTCAGAAAAAAGAGTTGCCGAAGTCCCATTTGATTCTGAACGTAAATTGATGTCCACATATAATCAATTGGAAGATGGACGATTTTTACAAACGGTCAAGGGTGCCCCAGATGAATTACTACAACGAACAACATTGTTTGAAGAGGGCGAAGAAATCAAATCAATGGATGACGCCGAGCGTAAACTTGTTTTGGACACAAACCATAAATTGGCAACCCAGGCGATTAGAGTGCTGGGATTTGCATATCAAATTGTGGATGAAATCCCAGCAACCTTGGCGTCTGAAGTGGTCGAACAAGAATTAATTTTTGCTGGCCTAATCGGGATGATTGATCCCGAACGTCCTGAAGTAGCACAGGCTGTGGAAGAAGCTAAACAGGCTGGAATTCGCCCATTAATGATTACAGGTGATCATCGCGATACTGCGGCGGCAATTGCCAAACGTTTGGGTATTATTGAAGAAGGCGATGATCAAGCAGTTATATCTGGAACTGAATTGGATGAAATGGATGATAAAACCTTTGCTAAAAAAGTTAACCAGTATTCGGTTTATGCGCGTGTGGCCCCTGAACACAAAGTACGAATTGTAAATGCTTGGCAAAAACAAGGCAAAGTTGTGGCGATGACCGGAGATGGTGTGAATGATGCGCCTTCCCTTAAGCAGGCTGATATTGGGGTTGCCATGGGGATAACAGGTACCGAAGTTTCAAAAGGTGCCAGTGATATGATTTTGGCAGATGACAACTTCTCAACAATTGTGGTGGCAGTTGAAGAAGGACGAAAAGTGTTTGCCAATATTCAAAAAGCAATTCAGTATCTCTTGTCTGCAAACTTGGGTGAAGTTTTGACGTTGTTTGTCATGACAATGATGGGTTGGCAAATTCTTGCGCCAGTTCACATTTTATGGATTAATTTAGTAACTGATACCTTCCCAGCAATTGCGTTGGGATTGGAACCCGCAGAAAAGAATGTGATGAAACGAAAGCCGCGAGGAAGAGCAAGCAACTTCTTGTCTGGTGGGGTCGCAAGTAATGTGATTTATCAAGGACTGTTAGAAGGACTGATTACCTTGACAGTTTATGGTCTTGCCATCTTGTATCCGGTGCATGCTTCTTATGCTCAGGCACATGCAGATGCGTTGACCATGGCATTTGCAACATTAGGGTTAATTCAGTTGTTCCATGCCTTTAACTCAAAATCCATTCATGGCTCAATTTTTAGTGCAACTACTTTGAAAAATAAATTCTTTAATTGGTCAATTGTGGTATCGTTTATATTGTTGGCCGCTACCATAGTGGTTCCTGGTTTGAATGATATTTTCCACGTGAGTCATTTGGATCTGCACCAGTGGGCAATTGTTGGTGGTGCTTCATTATCAATTATTGTAATTGTTGAAATCGTGAAATGGTTCCAACGAAGATTTGCAGCTCGCTAATAATTAGAATTGGAGATATTAAAATGCGTAAAAGTAATCCGCAAGGGTATGCTAATTTGCTCAATCGGGTAATGGAATCGTCTGAACAAATGGGTGAAGAGGTTGATCCTCATTTTCAAGATTTCAAGAAAACATTAGCTTTAAAGGGAATTGATCCTTTAAGTGATCGTGACCTACATGAGATTGTCACCATTTTCAAAAAAGCAGTTGATCTGTATAAGCAAAATGTCGAAACTTTAAAAAAAGCAAAACCACCAGTTCAAATTTTAGGACGCCATAAGCAGTTAACTAGTGCTTATGAGACGTATGCCCAGGATTGTGAATTAATGCTAACTAGCATTGATGAAGCAAATAAAAAGATTGATTCTGAGCAGTTTAGTAAAGCAGAACAGGCTCAGGATAAGGATATGGATGCCGTTTCAAAAGCCTTTGATCGTATTATGGCAATGATGATGGGCTAAAATAACCAACAAAAACTAGGAAAAATAAATTCCTAGTTTTTTTGTATAGTGAAAATGGAAAATAGAATGAATGGGCCTGTATGCTATACTTATTACTATGTGTTGTTGAGAACGAAATGATTAGTTTGGAGTGAATTTTTTGGAAGATCGAATTGTAAAAATTGTTGAAAAACAACTATCAGATATGCGGCCAAAACAGATTCATGCAGCATTGAATCTTTTGGATGAGGGCGATACAGTTCCTTTTATTGCGCGCTATCGAAAAGAGCGAACGGGCAGTTTAGATGAAGTCCAGATTCGTCAAATTCAGACAAGCTATAATAAAGCAGAAACGCTAGAAAAACGAAGGGATGATGTTTTAAAACTCATTTCTGAACAGGGTAAATTGACACCAGATTTAGAAAAGCAAATTAAATCAGCAGATAAATTACAAACGGTGGAAGATCTGTATTTACCATACAAGCAAAAGCGCCGGACAAAAGCGACGATTGCCAAGGAGAAAGGACTTGAACCATTTGCTTTTTGGCTGATGACCTTTCCTCAGAGTGATTTGACAGCTAAGGCCAGTGAATTCATTAATGCCGACAAAAAGGTCACAACTGTTGAAGATGTTTTTTCCGGTGCCCATGAAATTTTAGCGGAAGCTTTTGGTGATAGTGCTGGATTCCGAGATTGGATTCGAAATTACACCCGTAAAAATGGCCGCTTTGTTTCTCAAGTGAAATCTAAGGGAAAAGAAAAAGATGAAGAAGGCGTTTATCAACTTTATTATGAATTTGATGAATCTCTTTCTAATATGGTGTCACACCGTGTTTTAGCCATTAACCGAGGCGAAAAAGAGGGCGTTTTAAAAGCCCAAATTAAAGTTGATGAAGCCGCTATCATGCGGTATTTACATTTTCGGATTATTGGCAGTCATGAAGGGCCGGCAGTGACGCAACTTCAAGATGCTTATGAGGATGCTTACAAGCGGTTTATCGGCCCCGCAATAGAGCGTGAACTCCGAAATGAATTAAGTGAAGAAGCTAATACACAGGCAATCAACGTGTTTGGCGAGAACTTGTACCATTTGTTGATGCAAGCACCAATTAAAGGAAAAGTGGTTTTGGGATTTGATCCTGCTTACCGAACAGGCTGTAAGTTAGCTATCATGGATCCTAACGGGAAGTTCTTAGCGAAAAAGGTGATTTATCCGCATAAACCTGCCTCACAAACTAAACGGCAGGCGGCTGCTGGAGAATTCAAACAATTTTTGGAAGACTACCACGTTGAGATGATTGCCATTGGAAACGGAACAGCTAGTCGTGAATCTGAAGAATTCGTTTCGTCAGTATTAAAAACGATTGATCGGAAGATTTATTATGTGATTGTAAACGAAGCTGGAGCATCAGTTTATTCAGCAAGTAAGGCTGCTCGGGATGCCTTTCCTGAATTACATGTTGAGGAACGAAGCGCCATTAGTATCGGGCGACGTCTTCAGGATCCCCTTGCGGAATTAATTAAAATTGACCCTAAGGCAGTTGGGGTTGGTCAGTATCAACATGACGTGCCCCAAAAAGAATTAACCAGTCAATTAGATACAGTGATTGAAACGGCCGTCAACCAAGTGGGGGTCAACTTAAACACAGCCAGTCCTCAATTGTTGGAACACATTTCTGGTTTGACCAAAACAACTGCCCAAAATATTGTGAACTGGCGTGATGAAAACGGCAGTTATGAAGCTCGAAATCAATTAAAGAAAGTCCCTCGTTTGGGACCGAAAGCTTATGAACAATCAGTTGGTTTCTTAAGAATTGTTCAGGGGAAAAATGCGCTTGATAATACAGACATTCATCCAGAAAGCTACAAGGCTGCTAAAAAGTTATTAACTGAAGTTGGGTTAAGTTTGGATCAGATTGGGACTCCAGAAGCTGCACAAGCATTTAAACAGTTAGATCTTAACCAAACAGCAGCTGACTTAGAGATTGGTGTCGAAACCCTTCAAGATATTATTGCCGGATTAGAAAAACCAGGGCGCGACTTGCGCGATGGTATGCCTGCTCCGCTGTTGAGAAGCGACGTGCTTACTTTAGAGGATTTAAAGGTAGGGATGAAACTGCAAGGGACGGTTCGAAATGTGGTTGATTTTGGGGCCTTTGTCGATATCGGGGTTAAACAAGATGGGCTAGTTCATGTATCTAAGTTAACCAAGAAATTTATTAAGAATCCAGGTGAAGCTGTTTCAGTTGGTGATGTCGTCACCGTTTGGGTTGAAAGTGTTGATTTAGACCGACATCGAATTCAACTCACCATGTTAGATCCGGCTGACGCAACAAGTAAATGACAGATTATGAATTACAAAAATTAGTGGAAGAAGTTTCAGAAACTGATTTTCACCGAAAATTTACGCATGAAGCCTACTTTAATTCACGTTTGCGCACTACAGGTGGTCGTTATCAGTTACAGACCCACAACATTGATATTAATCCTCGGATGTTATCAGAACATGATTTACCGACTTTAATTGGCATTATAAAACATGAATTGTGCCACTATCATTTGCACCTGACGCATCAAGGCTATCAGCATCGGGATGCTACGTTTAGGCACTTATTGCGGCAGGTCGGTGGCTCGCGTTTCGCTCCAGCAAGCCCTGTAAAAAGCCGAAAGAAAGTCCGATTGATTTATGTTTGTCAGCAATGTGGTCTTCGTTATCCGCGTCAACGACACATTGATTTGAAAAAATATCGGTGTGGAAAATGTGGGGGTAGATTGCAACTTGTTCAAGCAAGTTAACGTGATTTTAAGGAAAAAGGTTGTAACTATTACCGTTTTTTGCTAATATAGTTTAGGTAATAGTTTTGTTGCACCCATGGCGGAATTGGCAGACGCGCAAGATTAAGGATCTTGTCGGGAGTTCTCCCGGTGGAAGTTCGAATCTTCTTGGGTGCATAATAGGTTTTAAAAAGGTAAGGAATTTATTCCTTACTTTTTTTCTCGCCAAAAATAGGAATACACAAAATTTAAAAATTAACTTTGTGTCGTAAGATTGGTTAAGTAAGCGTTATAAATCTTGAAAAGGTTAATTTCTGTATTAATTGACACAGTATGCTAAACTGATACTGTCTTGTGCAAGTGTATCAACACAGTATCAAAAGATGAGGGTCATCATATGAAAAGAAAAGATCGAATTTATGAATTTGTTTCAGAAAAAACAACTGGTAGTACGGTAACAGAATTGAGCGAGGGTGCCGCTGTAACAACTGAGGAAGTTGCCAATGCGTTGGATTTAATTCGTTCTAATGTGAGCAAGGAATTAAATCAGCTGGTTCGTGAAAACAAACTGACCAAGATTTCTGGACGACCAGTACGATACTGTCGTTTAGTGGAAGAAAATCAAGCTGGGGTCAAAGAAGTTGTAACCTCTCCTTTGGCAGAAGGAAAACGGCGCATTCATAGTGGCCTTGAAAAGCGTGAAATTTCAGAGCAAACAATACACCCCATTAATGAAATTAGCGATGTGTTTGAACACATGATTGGCAACAGTTCCAGTATGCACAACCAAATTGAGCAGGCTAAGGCAGCCATTTTATACCCCCCGCGTGGTTTGAATACATTAGTGATTGGTCCAACCGGTTCTGGGAAAACTTATTTTGCGAATGCTATGTTTGAATTTGCCAAACAACAGCAGCTGATTAAAAAAACAGATGAGTTAATTACGTTTAACTGTGCTGACTATTCACATAATCCAGAGTTATTAATGTCGCATTTATTCGGTTATGTGAAGGGCGCGTTTACCGGCGCTAATGAAGATAAAGACGGCTTGATTCAAGAGGCAGATAACGGGATGCTTTTCTTAGATGAAGTTCACCGGTTGCCACCTGAAGGTCAAGAAATGATTTTTTATTTCATGGATCACGGAACCTACAGCAAACTTGGCGAAACTTCAAAGATACATCATGCAAATGTGCGGTTAGTTTGTGCCACAACTGAAGATCCTGAAAGCTCGCTTCTAAAGACGTTTGTTCGTCGAATTCCGATTACAATTCAGTTACCAGCATTTAACAAGCGAAGTGCAAAGGAACGAATTGAACTTTTGAAGGCTTTATTAAGTATTGAAGCCAATCGGACACACAAACAAATTACTTTAACGGAAGATGTTGTACAGTCCTTGTTGGGCAGTGTCACTTATGGAAACGTGGGTCAGTTAAAGTCTAATATTCAGTTGGTTTGTGCGCGTGGATTTTTGAATAATATTGAGAATAAGGGTGAAATCATGATTTCGGTGGACGATTTACCACCGAATATTAAGGACGGTTTAGTTCATTTAGCTGCTAATCGTCGTGACTCTGGTGAGATTTCTAAATTATTGGAACCTTACATGACGATTCAACCGGATTCTGATACACACGTTTTGACCAACCGGAACGATAGTTATGAATTACCGTATAATTTATATGAAATTATTGGAGATAAAGCCACATTACTGCGGCAGCAAGGCTTAGATCAGGATCACATTAATCATTTTATTAAAACGGATATTAATCTTCATTTAAAAACATTTTCACCGGATGAAGATGATATGCGGGCAGAAGCTAAATTGGCCGAAATTGTGGACCAAAATATCATTGACTTCACAAAAGAGATCCAGACTAAGATTGAAAAGGAATTGAACTATCGTTTTCGCGATAATTTCCTTTATGCCATGAGCTTGCATATTAGTTCCTTCATTAAACGGATTCAGTCTGGGAAGCCGATGCGGACCATGAGTAAAGATTTGGTCGCGATGGTGGAGGATTATCCAAATGAAATGAAAGTAGCTCAAGAAATTAAAACGCAGTTAGAAAATCGGTACAATGTCCCAATTCCAGAGTCGGAAAGTTATTATTTGGCAATTCTATTGGTATCTTTAAAAATTGCACCAACTTCTGGTAAGGTGGGCATTGTCGTTGCAGCACATGGAAGCAGCACGGCGACTTCCATGGTTCAGGTTGTTTCCCAATTATTATCGGATAACTCCGTTCAATCATTCGATATGCCATTAGATATGGAGCCCCAAACAGCCTATAAAGAAATTGTGGACTGTGTCAAACGAGCAGATGAGGGTAACGGTGTGTTGCTTTTAGTTGATATGGGTTCGCTAAGCACGTTTGGAAATAAGATTACCGATGAAACCCATATTCCAGTCAAAGTGATTGATATGGTGACCACAGCCATGGTCTTGGAAGCTGCGCGCAAGGCATCCTTTATTGATACCGATTTGGCGGCGATTTATTCAGAGTTGCGTGAATTTCATGGTTACTCACGGATTAATGTTTCTACAGAACAGAAAGAAAAACACGTTGATTTATCGGAAAAACCTGTGCCGGGAACTATGCAACCTAAAGCAATTGTGGCAATTTGTTCAACTGGTGAAGGGACAGCAAAAAAGATCAAAAACATTTTAGATCAATTATTGGTTGAAAATTTGATTGATGATATTAAGGTGATCCCAATTTCGTTGGTTGGAATGGATCATCATCTGAAAAAAATCCAAGCTAAGTATCAGGTGATTGCAACCACTGGGATTACCCATCCTAATATTCAGGTACCATTTATGCCATTACAAAAAGTTCTTCAAGGTGGCGGTAAGGCCTTCATTAATAAAGTGGTTGAACGGGACTCAATTCAATCAATTGAAGATCATCAAGACGTAAAGTTGACTAAAGAACTTTGTTGGCAATATTTGGACGAATTTTATACTTTTATTAATCCCCACAAAATTACGGATGTTCTGTGGCAATACATTGATCAGCTACAAAGTGACACACAAAAGAAATTTAACGAATCTTTTAAAATCAATCTGATCATGCATATCGCTGGTGCGATTGAACGAACCGTTACCAAAGGGGAAATTTCCGCGCCAAAAGCAGAATTGGAAAAATTGAGTAAATCTGAATGGTATCCAGCGGTTGAAGCCGTTAATGAGAGCCATCTTCGGAGAATTCGGATTGATTTACCAGTTGAGGAAGTTTACTACATTGTTAAACTTCTAGAAACTTGGCAGACTAAGGAAGAAAATCCGGATCAGCCTGTTTCTGGAAATGCAACGCTAGCCCGAAAATAGATGGTTAACGGACTAAATAACACACAAGATTGATACATAAGTAGTGTATCAATCTTGTGTGTTATTTTTAATTGCTTTAAAGTAGGCGTTTTCATCTAGTGTATCTTGGCACGGTTTTTGCTTATATATAAGTGAGTGCAAATAATGATGGTCTTGTACTTAAGTGTCAATGTCTGTCCAACAGATAAATTTAGTTACAGGTTATTAAGAAATTATTCGTTATATTTTTGTTTACTGTAACAATCATAATAGGAGGTATAAAAATGGTAGGGATTATCATTGCTAGTCATGGTGAATTCGCCAATGGGATCTTACAATCCGGTTCAATGATTTTCGGAGAACAAAAGGATGTTAAGGCCGTTACATTAAAACCCAGCGAAGGACCCGATGATATTAAAGGAAAATTGGAAGAGGCAATTGCTTCTTTCGAAAACCAAGATGAGGTATTGTTCTTAGTTGATCTCTGGGGTGGAACACCTTTCAATCAAGTAAATAACTTGTTTGAAGCTCACAAAGACAAATGGGCGATTGTTGCCGGATTGAACTTACCAATGTTAATTGAGGCATATGCTTCAAGAATGTCTATGGATAGTGCCCGTGATATTGCAGCACACATTATCGAAACAGGTGTTGAAGGCGTTAAAGTTCGTCCAGAAGAATTACAGCCTAAAGAAAAGGCTGCTGCAGCTTCCGCACAACCATCAAATGCAGGAGCACCTGGTAAACTTGAGTACGTTTTAGCACGTATCGATTCACGTTTGTTACATGGTCAGGTCGCAACAGCTTGGACAAAGACTACCAACCCTACTCGAATTATCGTCGTTTCGGATAACGTTGCCCACGATGATTTGCGTAAGAGTATGATCCAACAGGCTGCACCATCTGGTGTTAAAGCTCATGTTGTGCCAATTGATCAAATGATTAAATTGGCAAAAGATGACAAACATTTTGGTGGCCAACGTGCCTTGTTACTTTTTGAAACACCTCAAGATGCCCTTAGAGCAATTGAGGGTGGCGTACCTTTGAAGACATTGAATATTGGTTCAATGTCACATTCAGTTGGTAAAGTTCAACCAAATACAGTTTTGGCTTTTGATCAAAATGATATTGATACCTTTGCTAAGTTGAAAAAAGACGGCGTCGACTTCGATGTTCGTAAAGTCCCAACTGATTCAAAGGGTAACATGGAAGATATTCTTCAAAAAGCACAAAGTGAGTTAAACAAACAGAAGAAAGCTTAATATTCAAGAAAAAACGGAGGAATAATCATGACATTAAATGCTATTCAAGTGATATTAGTGATTTTTGTATCATTTCTAGCTGGTATGGAAGGAATTTTGGATGAATTTCATTTTCATCAACCAGTTATTGCATGTACCTTAATTGGTTTAGTAACAGGTAACTTAGTTCCATGCATGATCTTAGGTGGATCACTTGAAATGATCGCTTTAGGTTGGGCAAATATCGGTGCTGCTGTTGCGCCTGATGCTGCTTTAGCATCTGTTGCTTCTGCAATTATTTTAGTTCTTGGTGGCCAAGGCAGAGCCGGAGTTCCATCTGCTATTGCTATTGCTATTCCACTTTCAGTTGCCGGCTTATTATTAACAATTATCGTGCGTACCATTGCAACTGCTGTCGTTCATTTGATGGATGCTGCTGCAGAACGTGGAAGTATTCGCGGTGTTGAAGGATGGCAATTATTCGCTGTATGTATGCAAGGTGTGCGTATTGCAATTCCTGCAGCTTTAATCTTAGCCGTTGGTGCTGGTCCCGTTAAAGGAATGCTAGATGCAATGCCAAGTTGGTTGACAGATGGTTTGGCAATTGGTGGTGGTATGGTTGTTGCCGTAGGTTATGCTATGGTTATCAACATGATTGCAACTCGTGAAGTATGGCCATTCTTTGCCATTGGATTTGTTTTAGCAACCATTAGTGAATTAACTCTCATTGCTCTTGGTGCTATTGGTTTGTCACTTGCTCTTATCTACTTATCACTTTCTCAACAAGGTGGTTCTAACAATAACGGCGGTGGTTCAAACACTGGTGATCCAGTCGGCGATATCATAGATCACTATTAGGGAAAAGGAGGATAACACAAAATGGCTGATAATAAACAATTAAAATTAACACGTAGAGATCACATTTCGATCTGGTTGCGTCAGACCTTCATTCAAGGTTCTTGGAACTATGAACGTATGCAAAATGGTGGTTGGTGTTACTCACTAATCCCAATGATCAAGCGCTTATATAAAACAAAAGAAGAACGTTCAGCAGCATTAAAACGTCATTTAGTATTCTTTAACACTCATCCATATTTAGCTTCACCAATCATCGGTGTTACGATGGCTCTTGAAGAGGATCGTGCAAATGGTGCACCAATTGATGATGCAACCATTCAAAACGTTAAAGTTGGTATGATGGGACCCTTTGCTGGTATCGGAGATCCTGTGTTCTGGTACACTGTAAAACCAATTATTGGTGCCGTTGCAGCTTCACTTGCAATGGGTGGCAATATTATGGGACCTATCTTGTATTTCGTTGTATGGAACGTCATTCGTATGGGCTTCATGTGGTACACACAAGAGTTTGGTTATCGTGCAGGTAGTGAAATCACTAAAGATTTATCTGGTGGTCTTTTACAAAATGTTACCAAAGTAGCTTCCATTGTTGGTATGTTTGTCATTGGTGCCTTAATTAACCGGTGGGTTGTGGTTAAGTTCACGCCCGTTGTCTCAACAGTTAAACAGGCTAAAGGTGCTTATATTGACTGGAGTCATCTTCCATCCGGATTTGCTGGAGTCAAAGAAGCTTTGATTCAACAAGCCGCTGGTCGGTCCTTAACAATTGATAAAGTGACTACTTTGCAAGATAACTTGGATCTTTTGATTCCAGGATTAGCCGCAGTTTTGCTAACATTCTTATGTATGTGGTTATTAAAGAAGAAAGTTTCTCCATTGGTTGTTATTCTTGGATTATTCGTTGTCGGTGTTGTATTCCATATTATTGGTTTAATGTAAAATTAAATTAGTTTAACAGATATAACCTGATGATTAACATTCAGAATATGAATGAAGATCTTGAATAAGTAAAGTCAGAAATGATTTTACTTATTTTTTTAATTTAAGTTTTTTGATCGTTAATTGATTGTTTTGCGTAAATTAGCAAAACGCCTTATAATTATGGTCATTAAGAGGAAGAAATGGAGTAAATTTAAATGCCACAATCAATTAATACAAAAGTTGATTTAGTTATGGAAGGAACCTCATTTTTGGGGATGACCGATTACGGGAAAATTATGATTGGTAATCACGGATTTGAATTCTTTAATGATCGCGATGTTCGGAAATTTGTTCAAGTTCCGTGGGCCGAAGTGGATTACGTCATCGTTTCGGTTATTTTTAAGGGTAAATGGATTCCAAGATTTGCCATTAAAACAAAGAAAAACGGAACCTATTCATTTTCCGCAAAGGATCCCAAAAAGGTTTTACGTGCTATTCGTAAGTATATTGATCCCAGTCATATTGTGCGTTCTTTGGGTATGTGGGATATCATTAAACGACTCTTTACAAGAAAAAGTCGCAGGTAGAGGTTAAGTAGACCACATCATTCAAAATGTGTTTGATTAAATAAAAGGGGACTTATTTTTATGATTGCATATATTATTGCAGGACATGGCGATTTTGCTGAAAGTATCATGAATTCTTCATTTATGATTTTTGGAAAACAAGAAGAGGTTCAGGCAATTAATTTTCAGCCAAATGAAGATCCGGAAGAATTAGAAGCACAGTACAAAAAAAGTGTGGCTGATTTTTCTTCGGAAGATCAGATTGTATTTTTAGTTGATTTATATGGTGGGACACCATTTAATGTGGCCACACAGATTGTGGCGGAAAATGCAGGCCGAATGACCTTGATTGCGGGTCTGAATTTACCAATGTTAGTTGAAGCATACACTGTTCGTGATCAATCAATTGACACTGTTGTCAATCACTTGGAAAAAACTGCTAAAGCAGGGGTTCGTCATTTAGAAATTCAAGATGGCGATAAATAATGCCAATGGAAATATTATTAGCGCGAGTGGATAGCCGGCTGTTACATGGACAAGTTGCTACCTCATGGACTAAAAGTGTGCATCCTAATCGCATTTTAGTGGTTTCTGACACAGTGGCAAATGACGAGCTCCGAAAGACGTTAATTACACAGGCGTCGCCAATGGGAGTTCCTACAAATGTGATCACCATTGAAAAAATGTTGCGTCTCTACCAAGAGCCAATGTTTGATTCATTTAAGGTTCTACTGTTGACGGAAACAATGCAAGATATGCTGCGTTTAGTTAAGGGTGGTGTTGATTTGCATGCGTTGGGTATCGATGTGGGCAGTTTAGCATTTTCTGAAGGCATGACCATGCTAAATGATACGATTGCAGTCGGTGAAAAAGAAGTAGATGCCATTCGTTCCTTGACTGAGTTGGGATTAAATGTGTTTGCTCAAAAAGTACCGAGTGATGGAAAGAAAGATATCTTGCCAATGCTTGAAAAAAACAAGTTGTAGTGATGAAGATTGTGTCAGTGAGGGAGTGACTTACTGAGACAGTCTTTTTTTGCTGAAAAGCTAATTTATTATAAAGATTTACATGGGAATTTCTTCAAATTCGCCAATCCCCAAAAAGATTGGTAAAATAAAGAAAATAGGTTAAGTGAGGAATGAAAGAATGACGGTACATGTTAAGATTGCAGCAACGGGGCATTACGTTCCTGAACGAATTGTCGATAATTTTGAATTAAGCAAAATTATGGATACTAGCGATGAATGGATTCAGATGCATACAGGAATTCAAACGCGCCACTTTGCCATGCATAATGAGAACACATCTGATTTATGTGTGCAGGTGGGAAACCAACTTTTAAATAAGAGTGGGTTGAAAGCAACAGACATTGACTTGATTTTGGTTTCAACAATCACACCTGATAGTTTAACGCCAGCAACAGCTTGTATTGTTCAGGATAAGCTTGGAGCTAACAATGCGTTTGCAATGGATATTTCAGCAGCTTGTGCTGGTTTTGTATTTGGATTAAGTACAGCCGAAAAGTTCTTAAGATCTGGCCGGTACCACAATGCACTCGTTATAAGTGGCGAAACCAATTCTAAGGTGATGGATTTCACAGATCGAACTTCCGCAGTCTTCTTTGGGGATGGCGCTGGTGGCGCACTTTTAGAAGTGACGGGAAACCCTGAAGAAGAATTTTTTGTTGATGAAAAATTGCAGAGTGTTGGAAGCCAACATCAAACCATTCACAGTGGCAGAATTGCTCCCATTCAAGAAATAGCAGCAACTAACTATCCAAAACTAGATGCCTTCTATCAAGATGGGCGGTCCGTATTTTCATTTGCGACTGAAACTGTGCCGACGCAAATGAAACAAATTTTGAGTAAGAATCAGTTAAACGCGGATACAATTGACGCGGTTATTTGTCATCAAGCCAATCTTCGGATTATCGAAAAAATTAGCGATATATTGGCAATTCCAATGTCTAAGTTTCCGGTCAATGTCACGGAGTATGGCAATACCTCATCAGCTGGAATACCAATGGCCTTAGATCAATTAAAACGTGATCCAAAACGGTCAAAAAAGGTTTTATTAACTGGATTTGGGGCTGGTCTCGATTATGCGAGCATGTTGATTAGCTTCTAGGAGGTTATCAGAATTGAAGTTAGAAGATCTCAATAAATTATTAGATAAATTAGAACAAATGAATTTTAGTGAGGTAGAACTTGAAATTGACCAAACTAAAATTCATGTAAAAAAGGGGTTTGATGCCACAACTAAACAAATGGTTTCAGTTAAACCAGAGCAAAGTCAAAGGGATGTAACTTCTGATGAGTTTGTCATTAAAAGTCCCATGGTGGGAATTGTGCACTTCGAAACACCTTTGAAAAATGGCCAGAAAGTGAGTGCCGGTGATGTCGTCGCTCAAATTGAAAGTATGAAATTATTTAATGATGTCACTAGTCCGCGTGGTGGTCTAATTGATGACGTAAGGGTTCAAGATGGTGATTCAGTTGAGTTTGACCAGCCATTATTATCAATAAAAAAGGATAAGTAATTATGTTTAAAAAAGTATTGATTGCGAATCGTGGCGAAATTGCCGTGCGTATCATTAAAGCATGCCATCAATTGAATATCGTAGCTGTGGCTGTATATTCAACAGCCGATCGACAAGCACAATTTGTAAGGCTTGCTGATGAATCTGTCTGCATTGGCCCAGCTAGTGCAAAAAATTCCTATCTTAATCGAGAAGCAATTCTAATGGCCGGAATCAATACAAATGCGGATGCAGTTCATCCAGGATATGGTTTTTTATCTGAAGATGAGCTGTTTGCACAAATGTGTGAAGAATGTGGTATGACGTGGATTGGTCCCCAAGCTAGTCTTATTCATGATTTTTCAGACAAAACAAATTCACGAAGAATTGCTAAACAGCGGGGATTGCCCATTATTCCAGGCTCAGGCATGATTACTAGTGAGACTCAGTTGTATGATCAAGCAAACAAGCTAGGGTATCCAATATTATTGAAAGCTAGTCATGGCGGGGGTGGTAAGGGAATTCGCATGGCACATTCTGCCAAAGAGTTGTTTGCTAAATATCAAATTGTGAAAGAAGAGGCAGATTCCTCCTTTTTAGACGGGTCGATTTATTTGGAAAGGGATTTTGAAGATGCTCGTCATATTGAAGTTCAAGTGTTAGGACTACCGGATAAACTCTTAATTTTAGGTGATCGGGATTGCAGTTTACAACGTCATCGCCAAAAAATTATTGAAGAAAGTAATGCTAGTGTACTGACAAAACCAGAGCGCCAAGAACTTTACAAACTGGTCCACCAGTTATTGGATGATGCCAATTATCAAAGTCTTGGCACAGTCGAATTTTTGTTGGTTCAACACCAGTTTTATTTTCTGGAGATGAATACCCGCTTACAAGTGGAACATAGTATCACTGAAGAAACCAGTGGTGTTGATATTGTTCAAGCCCAAATAAAAGCTGCGGCACATAATTCTTTAGGATTTTCCTATGTAACTTTTGATGGTCATGCCATTGAATGCCGATTAAACGCAGAAAACGATTTGACAAATTTTGTCTTTGAGACGGGAAAGTTGCAAACATTTTTAATGCCAACGGGAGTTCGTGTGGATACTGGTTTGCAGAGTGGTGATAAAGTCACCCCGTTTTATGATCGCTTGTTGGCAAAAATTATTGTTTATGCTCCAGATCGGGATCAGGCGATTCGACAAATGCAAAAGGCTTTATCCCAAGTAGAAGTTTGTGGTATTGGAACAAATTTAACTGAATTAAAACGCGTGGTGGCCAGTCAAAAATTTGTTACGGATCAGTACGATATTCATTCAGTAGGTAAGCTGATGGAGGAATCAAATCATGAGTCATATGCCTGAAGAAAATAGTTGGCAAGTTTGTCAACATTGTGGGAAACATGTGCATGATTTACAGTGGGCACCGGATTTTCGGTGTCCATTTTGTGGTGTCCTGCAACGATTAACAGCTGACCAACGATTAAAAATCACAGTAGATGCTGGGAGTTGGCAAAAAATTGATTTGAAGTTTCAGACAACTAATTTTTTGAACTTTCCAGGTTATTCGGAAAAATTAAAAAGAGCAAAAACTACAACTGATGACGAAGAGGCTATTAAAATTGGGATCGCCAATATTGGTGGCTTTCCAGTAGCAATGGGTGTGATGGACAGTCACTTCATGATGGGAACTTTGAACACAACGGTAGGTAGTGCCATTAAACAAATCATGCAAATTGCAATTGAACAACAATTACCATTGATTTTTTTCGTTGCTTCCGGTGGAGCTCGAATGCAAGAAGGCATTTTTTCATTACTACAGATGAACACAATCTTAAATCAGTGGCCAGATTTGGAAACAACCAAACATGTTGTGATTAACGTTTTAACTGATCCAACGATGGGGGGTGTTTCCGCAAGTTTTGGATTTAAAGCAGATTATGTTCTGGCAGAGGATCACGCTCAAATTGGTTTTGCTGGGAAAAGAGTCATTGGCCAAACCACCCATGAAAAGCCTGCAGAGAATTTTCAAACGGCAGAAGATTTGCTGACCCATGGGTTGGTGGATCAAGTTGTAGCACGTGAGAATATGAGAACTAAGTTGATTACGCTGTTGCGTTTACATAGTGGGGATGATGTTCATGACTAAAACGCTAGAAGAAAAAATTAAGTTAATTCGTTCACCCAATCGTTTGACGGCCCGGCAAGTTATCAGGCAATTAATTTCAGATTTTTTTGAAGTTCACGGGGATCGGTTGCTGGGAGATGATCCAGCATTAACTGCTGGAATTGGGCTCTTTCACAAACAACCAGTGAATGTTTTGGGAATTAATCGGGGAAGCAACATTCAGCAACGGCGCGAATTAAATGGTGGCGCTGTGCGTGTGACTGGTTACCGCAAAGCATTACGAGTCGTTGAAGCGGCGGAGAAGTTTAAACGGCCTGTTATTTCACTCATCAACATGCCTGGCGCAGATGCCAGTGCATTTTCAGAAGAACATGGACAAAGTGAGGCAATTGCAGATCTTATTTTAAAAATGGGTCAGCTAAGCGTGCCTAACGTTGCCTTATTTTTAGGTGAAGGCCATAGTGGAGGTGCGTTAGCGTTTAGTAATGTCAATCAAATTTTAATGCTGGAAAATGCTTTGTTTTCGGTGGCTTCACCAGAAGCGGTACAAGCCATTTTAAAAAACCGGAACAAAACACAAGATGCCAGTGAGTTTATGCCAATGACTGCTCAGCAATTAAAAGAAATCGGGTTAGTAGATCAGATAGTAGTGGAGTCCCCGTCGAATACTTTGATGGACAGGATAGATAAAGCTATAGTAAATTCTTTGAACGAACTAGAGAAATTGAATGGCTTGCAGTTAAAGACGCAACGGTTTAAGAAATTTGAAAATATTACGCAAATATAGCTTATTTCAAGCAAAAAAAGAGAAGTACTTCAATAAAAGTTGAAGTGCTTCTCTTTTTTGTTTGGTTAAACGTTATGGTCTAGTTGGGGCGCCTGTATAAGAACTGTCACTGCTAGAGGTGCTATATCCATATGAGTCAGTACTAGTACTAGTCGATGTGCTGGCAGAACTCTGCTCACTAGTCGATGAACTGGTTGTATCTGTGCTTGAGCTTGAAGCTGTGAGCTTTTTAGTTTTGGACAGCCCTAATTCTTTTCGAATCTTATTTGAAATTTTCCGACGTTCGGCCATGGAAGCAACTTGATAAGATAAACCGTCAATTGTTTCGCTTGTTCCTTCCAATGTGTCAGACTTAACATGATGAGAGGCGTTCTTGTAAGCGAAACGCAGTGCCAACATATCGTTGAAAGTTAGATTCGTTTTCATGTTCTTTTGGATAGAATTCATAATCTTTTGGAAACGAGTGACTGATGAGATTGAGAGGGCCTTTTTAACAATGGCCAAAATGACTTGGCGTTGTCGTTTTTGACGACCGTAATCACCGTTAGGATCATCGTAACGCATTCTTGAATAAGAAAGGGCTTCTTTACCTGTCAGATGAGTTTTAACACCTTTTTTCACGTTGGCTGAACCATATTTAAAGGTTAGAGGTGGTGTGACATCTACACCGCCAACTGAATTAACTAGTTCTTTAAGACCACCCATATTCATCACAACATAAAAATCGATTGGCACATCAAGTAAATTTTGAACTGTCTTAATCGATTGGGTTGCGCCGCCAATATTATACGCAGCGTTGATTTTTTGAGTCGTGTTATTAATGGTGACTTCCGTATCACGCGGAATACTTGTCATATAGGTCGTCTTTTTTTGAGCGTTTAATGAGGCCACAATCATTGTGTCACTCAAGCCTTTGTTTTTTCGTCCAAGGGCACCAGTATCGGTTCCCAAAATTAAAACGTTAAGTGGGTCCTTATTTTTGATTACCTTTGCAACGTTTCGAACGGTCGGTGTTTTTACTTTTTGATATGCCTGTTTTGCTGTTTTTTGGGCACTTGTGTACATGGTGTAAGCTTTAACACCACCAGCGGCCAATAAAAGCAGAGCAATAATGCCAATACTCCACCAAATTTTTTTGTGCGATTTTTTAGAGCTCTTCATGTGTTTCTCACTCACTAAGGTGAACCTCTTTTCAATTATTTAATTTTAAAAATTAAAACGTTTTCCTCGTGGTTACATCATATTTTGGCGGCCTTTTTATGAAAACAAGCTATGAAAATATGCTATACTAATCATTGTTGCACTTATCATACACCATCTAGGGAAGGGATAAAATCACAATTTTTATACATAGTATTCAAGGCGTTATCATAATTATTGTGATGATTGCCGTTGGATATAATCTGTCTTGGCGAAAGTGGTTTGATGAAAGTTCCTCAAAACTGATCGCAAAATTAGTTACTCAAATTGCTTTGCCTGCCTACATGATTAGCACGATTACAAATGATTTTACTGCAAAAAAGCTACTAAGTACACTACCAGATTTGCGTTTTCCGGTTTTGTCGATGTTAATTTTATTTGCATTAGCTGCTGTTTTGTACCGGGTCATGCAAATAAAAGAGCAACATAAGGGACTATTTGAATCAATGTTTTTAAATTCTAACACAGTTTTCATTGGGTTACCTGTGAATATGGCACTTTTTGGGAACCGCAGCTTACCATATGTGTTAGTTTATTATATGGCAAACACCACAATCTTTTGGACGTTAGGTGTTTGGCTGATTCAACGGGATGGTACGGAAACTGAACAATTCAGTTTAAAGACGACATTAGGGAAGATCTTTTCACCACCGCTTCTCGGTTTTATTTTGGGTGTGTTGTTGGTTATTTTTCATATCCAACTCCCACAATTTATCTTAACGGATTGCCAGTACATTGGCGGATTAACAATCCCACTATCTATGTTCTTTATTGGGCTTGCGATTCAACGAGCTGGTATTCAAAACGTCAAAATTAACCGTGATAGTTTAGGGGTTTTGTCTGGAAGATTTATTTTTGCGCCCATTCTCATGAGTCTTTTGGTATTGCCAATGCCTGTGCCAGTGTTAATGAAACAAGTTTTCATTTTACAGTCTGCAATGCCAGTTATGACAAACGCACCAGTGGTTGCAAAATTATATCATGCCGATGAAAAGTATGCGGCCATCATGGTTACGGAAACCACACTTTTGAGTTTGATTGTCATTCCATTATTAATGATGTTTGTTAAGTCTGGATTGGTTACTTAAGATTTTGTAAAGATATAGTAGGAAAAGAACTTTAGTTTAAAATATTTGGGAGATAATAAAGAAATTGAGAAAAACAGTCGGTTACATTAGTTTTTCAACTTTAATGTTTAGTTTGATGGAGATTGCCTTAAAAATGGCGGGCGGCGCATTTGATCCAATTCAATTGAATCTGATTCGTTTTGCAGTAGGTGGATTAGTTTTACTACCAATCGCTTTGAATTCTCTAAAAAAACAGCAACGTAAGCTGAATTGGAAAGATTTAAGGTTGTTCGGGATTACTGGATTTATCTGTGTCATCATTAGTATGACATTGTATCAATTGGCAATTGTTTATTCACCGGCAGCAACAGTTGCAGTATTGTTTAGTTGCAATCCAGTGTTTGCCTTAATTTTTTCGTATTTAATCTTGCATGAACGTTTAGGACGTGCTAATTTAATTTCAGTAGTTGTTTCAGTAATCGGACTGTTGGTTATTGTTAACCCTGCACATTTAACAAATGTCGTGGGACTAACCTTAGGGGTCACTTCGGCATTAACGTTTGGGTTATACAGTATCATTTCCCGTTATGGTTCTCAAAAACGAGATTTAAACGGGATCGTAATGACTTGTTTTACCTTTTTAACCGGGACAGTTGAGTTGTTGGCCATTGTCTTGTTAACACATGTTTCAGCTATCGGTCGTTCAATGGGTCAAGTTAGTTATCTTAAGCAGTTTGTCAATATTCCCGTTTTCGAGAATATTAGTTGGCAGTACTTACCATTGCTCTTCTTCATTGGTGTTTGTGTCACTGGTGGTGGATTTGCATTTTACTTCTTGGCAATGGAGACATCAGATGTTTCAACTGCTTCACTTGTATTCTTTATCAAACCAGCACTGGCACCTGTACTGGCAGCACTGATTTTGAGTGAACAAATTACATTACCAACCATTATTGGAATTGTGATTATTTTGATGGGATCAGTGATTACATTTATTGGTAATCGTTCTAAATCAATTCGTTCCGAAATGGGACAACCAGTTTATCCTGAAAAAGAAGATCAAACTGATTCAAATGACTTAATTGGAAAAGTAGAAAGCTTTAATTCAAATGTTGAAGATGAGGATTAAAAATGACGGATTTAGTCTTATTGCGACATGGTCAAAGTGTAGCTAACCGCGATAATGTCTATACAGGCTGGAGTGATGTACCACTTACCGAACAGGGTAGGCAAGAAGCACATCAAGCTGGTAATCTTATTTTGCAAACGGGGATTCAGTTTGAGGATGTCCATACCTCGATGCTAAAAAGAGCAATCACCACTGCAGACATTGTGATGGATGAGATGCATCAAAATTGGTTGCCAATTCATAAAACATGGCGTTTAAATGAACGGCATTATGGGGCTTTACGTGGACAAAACAAGGACGAAACCCGAAAAACATATGGTGTCCATCAGGTTGCTTTGTGGCGACGAAGTTTTAAAGCCGTCCCACCACTTTTAACGACAACTGAATCAGATCGTCGCTACGTGGAGTTGGGTGATGTTGAGCCACGGGGCGAGAGCCTTGAAATGGCCTATAATCGGTTACTGCCGTATTGGATGGATAAGATTGCACCAAAGCTTTTAGAAGGTAAAAATCAGCTTGTTGTGGCTCATGGAAGTACCTTGCGAGCCTTAATTAAATATTTGGAACAAATTAGTGACGAAGGTATCGATGGGGTTGAAGTCGCTAATGGAGAACCCATTATTTATCAATTCGATGAAGAATTAAATATTATTAGTAAAGAAGTTTTAGACTAAATTAGTAAGGGCGGGTGACCTCTGAATTTCAGAGGTGCCTGTCTTTTTTGATTATCTGATGTTGGTTTAGAAAGGTAGAAAACTACATAATACAGAACTAACAAAAAATAGGTAAAGCTGTCAGTCAGGAATTCACCTGACTTTCGCTTCACCTATTTTTATCGAACTAATCGCTTTGTTTCGTTCACTAATGGACAGTTCCACACAGCAGTTTCATAATTATAAGTAAGATTCCTGCGGGATTGCGATCCCCACCTCCATCTCACTTATAATTACGAAATTAAACACCGTGTTTCACTCACTATTAGGACAACTCCACAACACAAGTCCAAATAAATAAGAACGCCTACAGCAGGAATTCTCCTGCTTACAGCGCTCTTATTTATTTGGACTTTAACGTGTTGTTTCGTTCATTAATCCTTATATGCCAATGCACCCATTGGATCCCATGGCAATAATTGAGTTGGTTCCTCTGCTTGTGCCTTACGTTGGTCTTCTGTTAAGAATTGTTTGTCCACAACGACTTGGTAGCAATATTCGCTCATCCATTCGTCAGTCATGACCATATAACCCTTAGTTCCAACTTTTTCGCCCCAGCTGTTTTCGACTTTCCATTTCTTTGGTTCGCCGTCAACCAAGTCAACACCAGTAATAACCATCGCGTGAGTCATCAAGCTTTCGCTGTAATCCAAACGTTCTGCCTTAGACATTGATAAATCAATATCAAACAAAGCTTCTTCATCGTAAACGCCAAGATCCAATAAACCACGTTTTCTTGGTTCTGAATGCTGACCGACATCACAACCAAACCAAACACTATGACCAGCCTTAAGTTGGTTGATAGCAGCTTGCTTGAAGTCATGCATATTTAAGTTTAAATGCTTAACCTGACGACCACCCACAACATTACCCAACATTTCGATTGAGTATGTGTGGTTAAATGGTTTGTCATCTGTAGGCGCATTGATGATTGAAACATAGTTCTTAAGGTCCCAACCAACAAACTTTTCAAAGAATGACTTAGGTGTTAATCCAGCTTCACGATGGAAGTTTTTGTCATCATCACGGTATTCCCAGTCAAATGTTGTAGGTGGTTCACCAAAGCTGTATGAAGCCATGCGGTAAACTTCTTCCAACATTTTTTCTTTACGTGACTGAACTTGCTCATCTGAAGTTTCAGCATTGTTGACAAGTTCGCGTAATTCAACGGCATCTTTACGAAGTTTTTCGTTTAATAAAGTGTTGAATTCGTTTGATTTGTTACTGTTGTAAGTTTCGGGGTAAACAGATTCAGGGACAATGCCATATTTATCAATGAGGGCACATAACATGTCCCATTGACCACCATCACCTTGAGGTTCGTTTAACAACCATGAAACCTTACGATCTGAGGTTGGTTTGTCAGCAGTAGCGATGACATTTTCGTAGAACCAGTTTGACTTTTCAAACTTGTCCCAGAAGAAAGTGTAGTTTTGAGAAAGTTCAAAATCTTTGATCTTGAATTCTTCAGATAAATGATGACGCATCGTGTTCAATGCGGCAAACATCCAACAACGGCCACTTTGCTTCTGATTGGCAACAGCACCTGTCTCTAAGTCAATTGAGAAAACGGGACTGAAATCAGCACCGCCACGAAGGCCTTCGCTAGCCGCTAAGATACCGTTCTTAGTAACCGCGCGTTCAAGGACTTTAGACTTGTTTTGTTCGTTATAATTTTTTGCGTAACGAGCAACTTGATCTTTAGAAATACTATTATTACTCAATTTGTTCACTCCTAACCTTTAATATATAAACATTGTAGTCGAAAAAGAATAATTAGTAAATGCTTAAATCTTGATTAAAAACTCTTTAGGGACGGGCTTGAATAACCTCGGGACCGTTCTGGCGACCCACAATGATGGTATTCACCATATCTAAGAACAGGCCCTGTTCAACGATCCCAACCTGTTTGATCAGATAATCAGCCAATTCGTGAGGATGTTCAATTTTGCCTAGATGTAAGTCGATGACGTAGTTTTTTGAATCGGTTAGGACATTTTTGCCAGCCTCGTCTAATCGAAATTCAGGATGGAGGTTTTTAGCGGCAAGCTTTTTATAAACCTGTTGACTACCATAGGGAATGACTTCTAAAGGAAGTGGAAATTTTCCAAGCGTCTGAACCATTTTTGATTCATCCACAATCCACATGACTTTTGTTGAGTTAGTTGCGACAATTTTTTCAAAAAGATGAGCCGCACCGCCACCTTTAATGCCCTGAAAATCTGCACTAATTTCGTCGGCTCCATCAATTGTGAGATCAATGTGGTCAACTTCATCAACCGACTTTACTTCGATGCCCAGTGATCCGGCCTGTTTAGCTGTCCGATTAGAGGTAGGGACCCCAATAACATGAAGATTTTCGTTTTTTACACGTTCACCTAGGGCATCAACCATGAATTTTACGGTTGATCCAGTTCCAAGACCCACAACGGTGTTATCTTGAATAAATTTGACAGCTTCTTGACCAACTAATTTTTTGAGTTCATTTTGATCCATTACTTTTCTCCTTTTCTTTTTGAACTTCTGCTTCCGAATGATTTTCAATTAAAGCTTGGTATTCCAAGTGCTTTTTCAAATAAGCACGGGCATATGGACAGAGTGGATAGATTTTCTTGTTCTGTTGTTTTGCAAAATTTAGCATTTCAATCATGAGCTGCTGTGCCATGCCTTGCCCACGTAATGCTGGATTCACAAAAACTTGTTCAATAACTAAGGTTTGGTCATCACGGATTGGAAAATAGGTGACGCACCCGCCAATTTTATCTTGATAGTTAAAACTAATTTTCTGACCATCATTAGTGAATTTCATCCCAACACTTCCTTGTCAAATTGTTAATTCCCCTTAATTGTCACCTCCGAATTTTGCAAAGTCAATTAGGAAACTTAAATTTCCCTATTTTTTAAATGAATTAGTTTACAAAACGGCATTTCAAACGGATAATATACAAAGATTGAACCTTTTAATGCGAAATTAATCATTAGATGAATAAGAAGGGAATTTTTAAGTATGAAGCGTGGTTTTGAAATTGTTTCTAAATATCAAGATAAAAATCTCAATCTTCCATATCGATCCACAGAGCACGCAGCGGGTTATGATTTTGAGGCGGCTGAAGATTTTGTTTTACCCTCTATTTGGAAAGGTAACTTTTTAAAGGTGCTCTGGTCACTACATCATAAGCGACCAGTCAGTGAAACTGACTTGGTGAATGGTAGTAAGGACCTAAAGCCTTTCTTGGTTCCAACCGGAATTAAAGCATACATGCAAGATGACGAGTTTTTGTTGGCCGCAAATCGTTCTAGCAGTCCTTTGAAACGAGGAGTGATACTGCCAAATGGTGTAGGGATTATTGATGCGGATTACTATAATAATGCTGGCAATGAAGGTGAAATTTACTTTCAACTCATTAATATGGGGTTAAGAGATATTACCATTAAAAAAGGTGAACGGATTGGACAGGGAATCTTCATGTCCTATTTACAGGCCGACGGAAAAGATGAACGAGCTGAAAAACGAGTAGGTGGTTTTGGTTCATCTGGTAAGTAGTTAGTTAAAGATTTATAAAGATATTTTCAAACCAATTGTTTTGGTAAGAATATGCTAAAATTGAAGGGAGCAGATACTACTATGGCAAAAGCAAAGACTCAGTTTGTCTGTCAAAATTGTGGCTACGTTTCGCCTCGATTTTTAGGCCGGTGTCCAAGTTGTGGTCAATGGAACACTTTGGTTGAAGAGCGGGTTGAAAGCGAAAAAGTTAATCACAAAGCTCGAGTTAGTTTCGAAGGTAACCGAGCCAAACCGCAACTAATTAGCCAAGTTGATATGAGTGAAACTCCCCGTGTAAAAACAGGTTTGGATGAGTTTAACCGAGTTTTAGGCGGTGGCATTGTAACTGGATCACTTGTTTTGATTGGTGGTGATCCAGGAATCGGAAAATCAACATTGCTTTTGCAAATTTCTGGTCAACTAAGCGAAACAAAGCATCGCGTTTTATATGTATCTGGGGAAGAAAGTGCTGCCCAAATCAAAATGCGTGCCGACCGTTTACATGTTGCTAGTGAGAATTTTTATTTGTTCCCAGAAACTGACATGAATAGCATCCAAGCGGCTATCAAAGAACTCAAACCAACCTATGTGATTATCGATTCGATTCAGACAATGCAGGAGCCGGATATCCAATCTGCTGTTGGTAGTGTAGCGCAAGTTCGTGAGATCACTGCCGAACTGATGCAGATTGCAAAAACTAACAATATTACAATTTTTATTGTCGGTCATGTGACTAAGGGCGGTGCAATTGCGGGGCCGAAGATCTTGGAGCATATGGTGGATACAGTTCTTTACTTTGAAGGCGATTTGCATCACACTTATCGGATTCTTCGGGCCGTAAAGAACCGATTTGGTTCAACTAATGAACTGGGAATTTTTGAAATGCGTGAAACGGGTTTGCAAGAGGTTGCCAATCCTTCAGAAATTTTCTTGGAAGAACGGCTAAAAGATGCTACGGGTTCCGCCATCGTGGTTTCAATGGAAGGGACACGACCAATTTTGGTTGAAGTCCAAGCTTTAATCACGCCCACTACTTTTGGTAATGCAAAACGCACAGCTAGTGGACTGGATCATAACCGAGTTTCTTTGATTATGGCAGTTTTGGAAAAACGGGCTAATTTTTTGCTGCAGAACCAAGATGCGTATTTAAAAGCTGCCGGTGGTGTCAAGTTGGATGAACCGGCAATTGATTTAGCTATTGCAATTAGTATTGCGTCTAGTTACCGCGATAAGGGAACGGACCCGATGGACGCATTTGTGGGTGAAATTGGATTGACGGGTGAAATTCGCCGGGTAAACCGAATTGAACAACGGGTGGCTGAGGCTCAAAAGCTGGGCTTCAAACGTATTTATTTGCCTAAAAACAACCTTCAAGGATGGACACCACCAACTGGTATCGAGGTTGTGGGTGTCGCAACTTTGTCAGATGCGTTGCGAAGAATTTTTAAATAGTAGGTTTAAATTTGAAAGGAGGGATGTTTAATGAAAAGGAATATTATTAAGGCCGTTTTTGCGTTAGCAGGTGGTGCGCTAGGTGCTATTTTGTTACCACCATTATGGCTGTTATTGTCGTTAGGTAATCATTGGTGGCTAAGTAATTCAGTTACAAATTTCGTGGTTGGAGCAATTATTTTCTTTATTATTTCACTGTTCTTAGCCGGCTACATTGAACGATTAATAAGTCGCTTAGAAAAACAGATTTCAAAGATTCCACCGGTCCGTTTGCTATATGGAAGCTTATCAACGGTTGTTGGGCTGGTTTTGGCAATTTTGATTTCAACATTGTTTTATCGTCAACAAATCTTCTTTTTGAATACTGTTGTACCCATCATTTTAATGTTGACTTTGGGTTACTTGGGATTTCGGATTGGAACCACACAGGCTGACGAATGGCGTAAATTGTTCACGCGTCGTAAGGAACCTGAGAATGCCAAAAACGTCTTAGATCGCAAGTATTCAGATAATTTTCATCACTATAAAATTTTGGATACCAATATTTTGATTGACGGTCGAATTTATGATTTGATTAAGACTGGTTTTATTGAGGGAACGCTACTGGTTCCTAACTTTGTTTTGTATGAATTACAATATATTGCGGATTCTTCAGACAGTATCAAACGAGTACGTGGTCGTCGTGGTTTGGATATTTTAAACAAATTACAAAGTGATCATGTTATCCCGGTGGAAATGTATGAAGGTGATTATGAAGAAATTGATGAAGTCGATAGCAAACTTATTCGATTGGCAAAGGATAAGGATGCGGTGATTGTCACCAATGACTATAATCTCAACAAAGTGAGCCAATTTCAAAATGTTCAAGTATTAAATATTAACGCTCTAGCCAATGCATTGAAACCACGGGTCATTCCCGGTGAAAACCTGCATGTGATGGTGGTTAAAAACGGAACAGAACGGCAACAAGGAGTTGCGTATTTGGATGATGGTACCATGGTTGTGGTTGAAGAAGGTAAGTACTTCATTAATCAAGAATTGGATGTTGTTGTCACAAGTGCGCTTCAAACGGATGCCGGGCGAATGATTTTCGCAAAACCGTTACATTCGACACGAGGAATTAGTGAGCGTAACTCAGAAAATAGCTAAGATTGTGGCTTTATTTATTTGAGTGGCAATTGTACAATTGATTAAGCAATAAAATGTGAAAAACTTAGAAAGAGGCGTTAATTTTGGCAAAAAGTAAGATTCGTGTTCGTTATGCACCAAGTCCTACTGGTCATTTGCATATTGGAAATGCACGAACAGCTCTGTTTAATTATCTGTTTGCACGTCATTACAAGGGCAAGTTTATTATTCGAATTGAGGATACGGATACCAGCCGTAATATCAAGGATGGTGAACGTAGTCAGCTGGACAATCTAAAATGGTTGGGGCTGGATTGGGATGAAGGTCCCGATAAGCCTGGTGATTATGGTCCTTATCGTCAGTCTGAACGAAAGGCTATATATGAACCTTTGATTCAAGAGTTGTTGGACAAAAATTTGGCTTATGAATCTTATGAGACAGAAGAAGAGCTTCAAAAACAACGTGAAGAACAAAAGGCACGTGGCGAAATGCCTCGTTATGTTTATGAATACGCTGGGATGAGCGATGACGAAATCAAAGCTAAAATTGCTGAATCTAAGGCAGCTGGTTTAGAACCAGTTATTCGTTTCCGCGTTCCAGAACACAAAACTTATACCTGGGATGACATTGTTAAGGGCAATATTTCATTTGACTCAAGTACAATTGGTGGCGATTTTGTCATTCAAAAGCGCGATGGGATGCCAACGTATAACTTTGCCGTTGTGGTGGATGACCATAAAATGGAAATCTCGCATGTCTTCCGTGGTGATGATCATGTTGCCAACACGCCAAAACAATTGATGATCTATGAAGCATTTGGCTGGCAGCCACCCAAGTTTGGTCATATGAGTTTAATCATAAATAATGAGACTGGCAAAAAGTTAAGTAAACGTGATGAGAGTGTACTTCAGTTTATCGAACAGTACCGTTCACTCGGTTATTTACCAGATGCTATGTTAAACTTCATTGTTTTGCTTGGTTGGTCACCAGTTGGTGAAAGTGAAATCTTTACCCAACGTGAATTAATTAAAATGTACGATGAAAAACGTTTGAGTAAGTCACCTGCAACTTTTGATGGCAAAAAATTGGAATGGATCAATAACCAATACGTCAAGACGGCTGATGAAGATAAAGTGATGGATTCCGCTTTGCGTCAATTGATAAAGGCTGGTAACATTGAAAAAAATCCTGAACCAGAACGGGTTGAGTGGGCACGTAAATTAATTAACGTTTATAAACGTCAAATGAGTTATACTGCGCAAATTAATGAAATGGCTGATTTGTTCTTCAATGGTCCTGATGAGATCAATGAAGAAGCGAAGCAAGAAATTTCGGCAGACACTGCCTTGCCAGTTTTAAAGGCAATGTATGCTCGGTTTGATAAGATGGAAATCTTTGATACAGTCGAAATTTTAGCTGCTATTAAGGCGGTTCAAAAAGAAACTGGTGTTAAAGGGCGTGCGTTATGGATGCCAATTCGAATTGCCATTACCCATGAAATGCATGGACCAGAATTACCAGAAACCATTGAACTTTTGGGTCAAAAGACCGCAATGTCTCACTTGAAAGCAATGATTGATGAACTGGATAAGTAATAAAAAAGGATTGTGGGAGATGAGTTTCTTCACACAATCCTTTTTTAGGTGGTTTCTGGGATATGTGATAAAATCAAAACAGAATATAAAATGAAAAGAGGCCGTTTGAATGATAAACGTTTATAATACAATGACGCGACGAAAAGAAGCGTTTCAGCCCATCACTCCCGGGATTGTGAACATGTATGTTTGTGGTCCCACTGTATATAATTACATTCATATCGGTAATGCACGTAGCATCATTGCGTTTGACACAATCCGACGCTATTTTGAGTATCGTGGTTTTAAAGTGAATTTTGTTTCTAATTTTACCGATGTTGATGATAAAATGATCAATACCGCTAAAAAAGAAGGGACAACGGTTCCCAAATTAGCTGATAAATTTATTCAGGCTTTCATGGAAGATAGTCGCGCAATTAATGTGGAACCGGCAACTATGAACCCCCGGGCAACCGAAAATATCGCAGAAATCATCGATTTTATCCAGGTTTTGCTCGATAAAGGTTATGCATATGTGTCTGACGGGGATGTTTATTATCGAACTCGCAAATTTAAAAAGTATGGTGAACTTTCGGGCCAAAATATTGATGATTTGGAACAAGGCGCCAGTGAACATGTAAATGATGAAGAAACAGCCCGTAAAGAAGATCCCATTGATTTTGCGTTATGGAAAGGTGTCAAAGCAGACGAAATTTCTTGGGAAGCACCTTGGGGTAAAGGTCGTCCGGGTTGGCACATCGAGTGTTCCGTAATGGCCACAAAGTACCTAGGTGAAACCATTGATATTCATGCTGGTGGTGAAGATTTAGAGTTTCCCCATCATGAAAATGAGATTGCACAAAGTGAGGCCAAAACTGGTAAAACCTTTTCTAATTATTGGATGCATAACGGTTTTGTCACGGTTGGCGACGAAAATGAAAAAATGAGTAAGTCGTTAGGCAACTTTGTGACTGTTCACGATATTATCAAAGAAATGGATCCCCAAATTCTCCGTTTGTTTATGGCGACTACCCAGTATCGTCGTCCAATTCAATATACACGAGAAAATTTGACTGAAGCTGGTAATAATTTAGCTAAACTGCAAAATGCCTTTGCCAATCTAAATTATCGTTATGCAGATGCAATTGATGGCGAAGATCCCGAAATAGCAACGCGGGTTAAGGAATTAACTGACGATTTCAATCAGGCTATGGATGATGATTTTAATGCCCAAAATGGGATTGCGGTTGTGTATGAATTGGCCAAAGTTTTAAATGTGTATAGTGAACGCGAAACCGTTAAACGAAACTCACTAGATTTGTTAAAGGCTCGATTTATTGAACTGGTAAGTATTTTTGGAATTAAATTAGAAGAAACAAAATTAGAAGATGAAACGATTAAACAACTCATTACACAACGCGATCAAGCCAGAGAAAACAAGGACTTTCAACGTAGTGATGAAATTCGGGATCAATTAAAAGACCAGGGAATTATCTTGGAGGACACCCCTCAAGGAACTCGGTGGAAAAGGGAATAATATCGAATGACAGAATATGACGATTATAAACAATTAAATGGCATTGCATTAGCGTACTTAGGTGATGCAGTATACGAAGTTTACATCAGAAGACACTTGATTCAAAAAGGCCTGACAAAGCCAACTAAGCTCCATCATACGGCAACCAACTTTGTTTCGGCAAAGGCACAGGCAGCTTTAATTGATGCCATGAAGGCGCAAAAAATCTTAACTGAAACTGAAGAAGAGTATTTTAAACGGGGCCGTAATGCTAAAAGTCATACTTCCGCTAAAAATACTTCCGTTTTGACGTATCGGATTTCCACAGGGTTTGAAGCACTAATGGGGTATCTTTCTTTAAGTGGTCAGCAGGAACGCTTAGATTGGCTTGCTAACTGGTGTATTGCACAAGTAGAGGAAGGAAAAATTACACATGCCACAAAGTAAAAACGAAGATCAGAATGCAGCAGAGACGCAAGGTGATTTTATTATTGGCCGTCATCCAGCAGTTTCCGCTTTAAAGTCGCAACAAACAATCAATAAAGTGTTCATTCAAGAAGGCTTAAAAGCAGATGCAATTCACGATATTGTCAAACTTGCAGAAAAACGCAAACTTATTGTGTCACAGGTGCCTAAACATAAGTTAGACCATTTATCTGATGGACAAAATCATCAAGGCGTCGTACTTGCCATTGCAGCTTTTGAGTATGCTGATTTGGACGATGTTTTCAAAAAAGCCAGTGATAAAGACGAAGCGCCATTTGTCGTTATCTTGGATAATATTGAAGATCCACATAATTTGGGTTCAATTTTACGAACTGCTGATGCCGCAGGGGTTCATGGTGTGATTATTCCAAAACACCGTGCAGTTGGCTTGACTAGTACCGTGGCAAAAACGTCAGCAGGGGCCATTGAGCACGTGCCGGTTGTGCGTGTCACAAACTTGGTCAATACTGTTAAAGAATTAAAAAAGCGCGGCATGTGGATCTTTGGTACTGATATGGATGGTACTGATTATCGTAAATGGGATGCAAAAGGATCAGTGGGCTTAATCATTGGTAATGAAGGTAAAGGAATCTCACCTTTATTGAAGAAACAGGTTGATGAAACATTGACCATTCCGATGGTGGGGCAAGTGCAAAGTTTGAATGCCAGTGTTGCGGCAAGTTTATTAATTTATCAAGGATTTTCAACACGCCATTCTTTATAAAAAGTACGACAAAAAATTCGATTACTCCGACAAAAGTAAAGTTTACTGCGAGGTTTTACAGTGAATTTTGCTTTTTTTGTGGCTATAATCCGCGTCATATCAACGATTTAAACGTGTGTTCCCTTGCCAGCCAAATACTTAATCTGGTATATTATTTTCTCGAGGAGGCTGGTTAGGAGTGACACATGACAAACAACACGTACGAAACTGAGTTAAGTTTAATTGATAAAGCAAAATATGGGGATTCTACAAGCTTTGAGCTATTATTTCATCAGTACAGTCCAATCGTGCTTCACATTAAGGAAAAGTATTTTTTACGAGGATACGAATTGGATGATTGGTTACAGGAGGGAAGGGTGTCTTTCTTTAATACGATCGCGAACTACGACAGTGAACGGCATATTACATTAGGAAAATTCTTTCAAACCAATTTTCAAAATCGGGTCTGCAGTCTTATTCGTCGAGAAATGGCCTTCAAACGGCGTTCAGATTTATTTAGCAATTCTCTGGAGGCAATGCAAGAAGAGAATAGTGACTGTGAGCGTTTGTTCATGACCAAACATGGTGGACCACACGAAATGGCAGTATTGAAGGAAGATTGTGAACGCTATTGTTCAGATCTTTCTGGGTTTGAAGCACAAGTTTTTCGTCACTTTTTTGCCGGAAAAGATTCAGCAGAGATTGCGACTATTCTAAATTGTGATCGTTCAAAAGTTTTAAACGCAATTAGTCGGTGTCGCAGCAAGTTTGAACAACGTGTTTCTCATGATCGGTAAATAAAAATAGGACTCAGGTCCTATTTTTTACTGTCATCAATTTTATTAATTGGTTGAAATTGACATGGTGGAGCTGGCATGATAAAGTTAGATTTGATTAATTAGGGAGATAAATTATGTCGCAAAAACAAATTGCTTTAGCATGTTCAGTTTGTGGATCACGGAACTATACAGTTGCGGCGAATCCAAACAGAACTACAAGATTAGAAGTTAAAAAGTATTGTAAACACTGCAACAAACACACGTTACACCGAGAAACACGCTAGGAGGAAAGTTCAATGAAATTTATTAAAAGTGTTATACAAGAGATGCATGATGTGACCTGGCCAAATGCACACCAGCTCCGCAAAGATGCTTCTTCTGTCATTGGACTCTCAGTATTCTTTGTTGCTTTCTTTGCACTGGTGGACTGGTTAGTTCAACTTTTTCTTGCTTTATTCCAGTAAAAGCATGGCACTAGATCGTTTTTTTTGATACAATAACTGTGTTGGAACTTCGTGTAGACGGAGTTTTTTTATTTTGTTTAAAATCAAAGGAGAAATACAATTGGAAACAGCTGCAAAAAATTGGTATGTTTTGCATACCTATTCAGGATATGAAAACAAAGTCAAAGCTAACTTGGAATCTCGTTCTCTATCAATGGGAATGCAAGATAATATTTTCCGAGTAGTTGTTCCTGAAGAAGAGGAACATGAAAACAAAAATGGCAAAGACAAGGTTACAATGAAAAAGGAATTTCCTGGATATGTTTTAGTGGAAATGGTCATGAGCGATCAAGCTTGGTACATCGTGCGAAACACTCCTGGTGTTACTGGCTTTGTAGGCTCACATGGTTCAGGTAGTAAACCATCTCCATTGTTGCCAGATGAAGCAGAACGAATTCTTCGTCATTTGGGGATGTCAGTACGGCATGCCACAATTGAAGTTGAAGTTGGGGAAACGGTCAAAATTGTTGATGGTGCTTTCTCTGGATTGACCGGGAAAATTACTGAAGTCGACAATAAAAATATGAAATTGAAAGTTAATATCAACATGTTCGGTCGTGAAACGAGTACAGAGCTTGATATGGAGCAAATTGACAAACTGGATTAGGGGTTTGTCCTTTTGATAATTACATGGTATACTTTTAAAGTATGCTTTTGTGCATATGTAAGCGTGGGAGAGGAAATTTAAATCCTCATCATACCACACACGGACTTATAAGGAGGTATGTCTCGTGGCAAAAAAAGTAGCTAACGTTGTAAAATTGCAAATTCCTGCCGGAAAAGCAACTCCGGCTCCACCAGTTGGTCCAGCTTTAGGACAAGCAGGTATTAATATTATGGGATTCACAAAGGAATTTAATGCACGTACAGCTGATCAAGCTGGCATGTTAATTCCTGTTGTAATCACAGTTTATGAAGATCGTTCATTCGATTTCGTTACAAAGACTCCACCTGCTTCTGTTCTCTTGAAGAAAGCTGCCGGTGTTGAACATGGTTCTGGTGAACCTAACACAAACAAGGTTGCAACTGTAACCAAGGATCAAGTTAAGGAAATCGCCGAAACAAAAATGCAAGATCTAAACGCTGCAAACGTAGAGTCTGCAATGCGCATGGTCGAAGGTACTGCACGCAGCATGGGCTTTGAAGTTAAAGACTAAGTTGTTGTAGTCGGATACTCCATTAAAATGGATGTATCAAGTGGGAGGAAAATCCGATAAAACCACATTTGCAAGGAGGAAAACACAGATGGCAAAAAGAGGTAAAAAGTATCAAGATGCCTTAAAGCAAGTTGATACAACAAAAGCATATGCACCAAAGGAAGCTTTGGACTTAGTTAAGAAAATGGATTTTGCTAAGTTTGACGCAACTGTAGAAACAGTTTTCAAATTAAATGTAGATACAAAACAAGCTGATCAACAATTACGTGGCGCTGTTGTTTTACCAAATGGTACAGGTAAAGAACAAACAGTTATCGTTTTTGCTAAAGGTGAAAAAGCTAAAGATGCCGAGGCAGCTGGCGCAGACGTTGTGGGTGACGATGATTTAGTTCAACGTATCCAAGGCGGCTGGCTTGATTTCGATGTTGCAATTGCAACACCTGATATGATGGCTCAGGTTGGACGTTTAGGTCGGGTTCTTGGACCCAAAGGTTTAATGCCTAACCCTAAGACCGGAACAGTTACAATGGATGTAACCAAGGCTGTTACAGAATCTAAAGCTGGAAAAGTTACTTACAGAACTGACCGTGATGGTAATGTTCATGTGCCAATTGGTAAGGTGTCATTTGATGCTGACAAGTTACTTGGTAATTTGACAGTTATTGAAGATACAATCGTTCGTGCACGTCCTGCTTCTGTTAAAGGAACATACGTACAAAACGTTTCTGTAGCTTCAACATTTGGCCCTGGTGTCCATGTTGATTTATCACAGTTTTAATTAATTGTGCATTGACATAGATAGCTTTTCTATGGTAACTTTGATTAGTAAATTATAATAAAATTTGCCTAAGACTCAGGTGACGAGTGATCGTCTTAATTTTTTGCCTGCCGAGGAACGTAGAAATGTAAATTTCCGTATCCCGTCTGGGTGCGGATTTTTTTATAATTAAAAAATTGCTGGAGGTGAAATTTAATGAGTAAAGAAGCAATCGCTAAAAAATCTGCAATTGTTGATACAGCTGTTGATTATTTTAGCAAAGCCGCTTCCGCAATCGTTGTTGATTCACGTGGATTGACTGTTGCAGAAGACACAGAGTTACGTAAGGAATTGCGTGATGCTGGTGTTACGTTGCATGTAATTAAAAACAAAATTTTAACTCGTGCTGCTGAAAAAGCTGGTTACAAAGAGTTAAACGATATTTTTGTTGGCCCAAGTGCTGTTGCATTCTCTGATGAGGACCCAGTTGCACCTGCAAAGGTTTTGAAAAAGTTTGCCGACGAACATGACGCACTTACACTTAAGGGTGGCATGATCGAAGGAAAAGTAGCTACACTTGATGAAATTAACACATACGCTTCAATGCCTAGTCGTGAAGACTTGCTCAGTATGCTTGCTAATGTATTACAAGCACCTGTACGTAATGTTGCTTATGCTGTTAAAGCTGTTGCAGATAAAAAGTCTGAAGAAGACGCTGCATAATTAAATTAGACAAATATAATGGAGGAAACAAAAATGGCATTAGATAAAGACCAATTTATTGAAGACTTAAAAGGTGCTTCAATTACTGACTTAAATGACTTAGTTAAAGCTATCGAAGACGAATTCGGTGTTTCAGCTGCTGCTCCAGTTGCTGCCGCAGGTGCTGCTGGTGGCGATGCTGCTGCAAAGACAACATTCACTGTTGAATTAACAGAGGCTGGATCAGCTAAAGTTAAAGCAATCAAGGCTGTTCGTGAAATCACTGGCCTTGGCTTGAAAGATGCTAAGGACCTTGTTGACAAGGCACCTTCAGCAATCAAAGAAGACGTTTCAGAAGACGAAGCAAACGATGTTAAAGCTAAGCTTGAAGAAGCTGGCGCTACAGTTACTGTTAAATAATCTGTTAACATCCAAAAAGAACTCACAATTGTGGGTTCTTTTTTTATCTTCAAATAAACTTCGAATCCATTATTGACATTGGGAGAAGTGAATGTTAAGTTAAGTAAAAGTTAAAAATATTAGATGTTGATGAGAAAAGTAAGATTGGAAACCTTCTTAAAGAGAACCTCGGTTGGTGCAATGAGGTGTGGGGAAAAAGTCTGAAGATGAGCTCGGAATTGACAACTGGTCGTTAACTGGCTGGTTGTCCGGTAGTAACCGATAACTTACAGAGCATTCCGATTTATTATGGGAGTGCTTGCTGAGTTTAATATTGAAAAATATTGAAAAATTGGGTGGCACCGCGAATGTCTTCGTCCCATAATCTTATACAAGATTATGGAATGAAGACATTTTTGTCAATAGGAGGGTGATGTGGATGACAGCAAACGCAAAAAACGGATTCTTAGAGGCTTATCAAGAATGGCAAAATGTCAGGTTAAGCAATCCTGTAAATATTCTCATGTTAAATTTAATGCCAACAAAGAAAACAACTGAACGGCAGTTTCTGAAAGCCTTCAATCACATGAAACAAGATGTTAGCTTGACCTTCGCCTATCCGGCCAGCCATAGCTTTAAAAATACTTCAGCGGCATTAATGGCGAAATCCTATACCAAGTTTAGTGAAGCTTCAAAAAATAATTATGATGCCTTAATTATTACCGGGGCGCCAATTGAAACGTTAACTTTTGATCAAGTTGATTATTGGCAAGAATTTAAACAAATTATTGCTTGGTCCCATCACCATGTTAAGCAATCCTTATTTGAATGTTGGGCTGCTCAGGCCGCTTTGGCAGTCGAGTTTAATATTAAAAAAGTGAATTTAGACGAGAAAACATTTGGTATTTATTCGGCGACTGAGATTGATAAAGAAAGTCCGCTTGTTACCGGAATCAGGAAAAAGAAAGAATTAAAAATACCACAATCACGGCATATCACGATTGAGCACTTTTCTGGTGTCAAAGTGGTTGCAAGTAATGCTGAAATTGGACCTATGATTCTACATGCTCCTCAGATTAATCAAACCTATTTAACTGGTCACCCTGAGTATGAAGCAGATACGCTAGAAGTTGAATATAAACGAGATTTAAATAAAAAGGAACAGATATTGGCTCCAAAAAACTACTTTGATGGTGACGGCCGCATTCGCTATACTTGGCAAAATAGTCGTCAACTTATCTATCAAAATTGGCTTAACTTAATTTCTAAAGCTGACAATACATTTGCAAAAATTTGAGTCTAAAGGAGGTCTTTGTGATGACAACTATTTCGGTTGGAATGCTGGGTTGTGGTACCGTTGGAACGGGTGTCTTGACGTTATTAAACCGTGCTACTAATCAGATTGCGGAGTCTATAAAAGTTCATTTTAATGTTAAGAAAATTGCTGTTAGTCATCCTGACAAGAAAAGAAATTTGCACTGGGATGAAGATGTTCAATTTACTGGTGAAATTGAAAACGTCACAACTGATCCTTCAATTCAAATTGTGATTGAGGTCATGGGAACCGTTGACCAAGCCTATCACGCAGTTTGTCAAGCTATTAACCACGGAAAAGCTGTGATTACTGCCAATAAGGAATTGATTGCTTTAAAAGGTCCCCAGTTGACCAAACTAGCACGACAAAATCATGTAGATCTTTACTATGAGGCGAGTGTCGGTGGTGGAATCCCAATTTTGCGGGTTTTGAGTGACAGCTTAATTACCGATCAAATTACTGGGTTAACTGGAATCGTAAATGGGACCTCGAATTACGTTTTAAGTGCAATGAAAGATGAAAGTTCTAGTTATGCAGACAGTTTGAAACGCGCTCAAAAATTGGGATATGCAGAGGCCAATCCAATTAATGATTTGAGTGGCTTTGATTCGGCCTATAAATTGGCTATTTTAAGTCAGTTAGCGTTTGGGCATACGATTAATTTAAAACAATTAGAGCGCACTGGAATTGATAAAATTACGTTGGATGAGCTCAGTGGGGCGGCACACTGGGGGTTGACCATTAAGCCAGCGATTGTTGCTCGAAAAAAGGAGCATACCTTATACACGTTAGTGGCGCCTGTGGCAGTTACGAAACAGCATCCGCTTGCCAATGTGAGTGGCGTAGAAAATAGTGTGTTAGTTACGAGTACTGCTCTGGGAACAACGTCGTATACAGGAGCAGGAGCCGGTTCTGAGCCAACGGCAAACAGTATTATGAGTGATTTATTAACGATTACTCATCATATTTTGACCGAACAATGTGGCTCAAGCTATAATGCTCCATCTACGCATATTTCGGAATATTCACTGCTGAAGTTGCCGCTAGAGTATTTTATTGCGTTGGGAGAGCCTGCAAAAAAAGAGCCGAAATTCTCTAATGAAGCTTCCCAGTACATAGAGGACACTTTTAAAACTGGTAAGGCCGTTTTTTGCATTACATCCGTTTTAGATAAAAACGAGAAAACCAATCTTGAAAAAAGTCTTTCCTTCATGTTTCAGAACGTTCATTTTTACCCCATTTTAAAAGAAAATTAGTTTTAAAAAATACCGATGCTAAAACTGACAAAAATCAGTTCGACATCGGTATTTTATGTGGAAACATTAGACATTTAATTCGTCCATTTATTAGGTAGTGTGTGTTGAAATGTTGTAAGCTGGGCAAACAAATCAGGGACGTTATCAGAGTTAACAAAAAGGCTTAAGTTTTCTTTAGGCGCAAAGCCAGCTTCAGTAGTTTGTTTTAGAAATTGAACCAGAGGGTCGTAGAAACCATCGACATTGAGTAAAGCCAATGGGTTTTGGTGCAGATTGATTTGGCTCCAAGACAACATTGTGAGAAATTCCTCAAAAGTTCCAAAGCCACCTGGTAAGGCAATAAAAGCATCTGAAGCGTCCAACATGTATTGCTTGCGCTCGGAAATGTCTACTGTAGTGATAATTTTATCGCTTGGAATCCGGGCTAGTTTTTCATTGACCAGTACCTTGGGGATAACGCCAAGGACATCACCACCCTTGTCTAACATTTCGTTGCCTAAAACGCCCATTAAACCAAGGCGTCCGCCACCATAGACCAAACGATAATGATGCACCGCTAAATAATCGGCCAATGCAATCGTTGCTTTTTTATAATTTTCATCGTAGCCCGTGTTTGAGCCGCAAAATACACAAATTGATCGAATCGATTTCATAATCTTTGCTCCTTAAAGATAGAAAAAAGAATGCCACTAAGTTAGAAAACTTAGAGACATTCTTTTTAGTTCATTACTTATGGTCTTTAGGTTTACCAATATCATAATCTTTATCAGACATTGTTTCGAGTTGACCTAAGCGATAACCATTACCAACTTGTGAGAAGAAGTCATGGTTAGCTGTACCTGTTGAAATTCCGTTCATAACGATTGGGTTAACATCGGCTTCTGTATCAGGGAAGAGTGGATTTTGGCCCAGGTTCATCAAAGCTTTGTTGGCATTATAACGTGTGAAAGTTAAAACTTGATCTGACCAACCAACTTGGTCATATAAAACGTGAACGTATTTTTCTTCATTATCATAAAGTTCATAAAGAAAGTTAAACATCCAGTCTTTTAATTCCTGTTGTTTAGTTTCAGATAAGCTCTTCATAGCCAACTGGAACTTGTAACCAATGTATGTGCCATGGACAGATTCATCACGTAAAATTAATTTTATAATTTCAGCAACGTTGGTTAGTTTGTTGTGGCCCAAGTAGTAAAGTGGCGTGAAGAAACCAGAATAGAATAAGAAAGTTTCAAGGAAGACACTTGAAATCTTTTTCTTGAGTGGGTCACTGTCGTCATGATATAGTGTGTAAATTTTCTTGGTTTTGTTTTGAAGAAATTCTTCACTATCACTCCAAGAAAAGATTTCATCAATCTCGCCTGGTGTATTTAATGTTTCGAAAATAGATGAATAACTCTTAGTATGAACGGACTCCATAAATTGGATGTTATTTAAAACAGCCGTTTCATGAGGTGTCCGGACATCCTTTCGTAAGGCTGCCATTCCGTCTTGCGACTGTAAGGTGTCAAGTAAGGTAAGACCACCAAAAACGTGTCCTACGACCCATTTGTGATCTTCATCTAATGTACGCCAGTCGTCAAGATCGTTTGAAATTGGAATCCGGGTATCTAACCAAAACTGTTCGGTTAATTTTTCCCAAGTTGCTTTATCAATTTCATCGGAAACTTGATTCCAGTTGACGGCTTTGTAGTTACCATCTGCATTCCATTTCATTGGATCTAATTTTAAATCTGCCATTATTTAGTTCCTTTCCAAACGTAATTAAATTGAGCAGCTTTCACATTGATTAACGCCAACTTCACCGTCATTGTCAGTGAAAGTTCGAATATAATAAATTGATTTAATTCCCTTATTATACGCATAATTACGCAAAATGTTCAAATCACGAGTCGTCATTTTGTTTGTGCGGCCATCTTTCCATTCATAAATGCCTTCCGGAATGGTTGAACGCATGAAGAATGTCATGCTCATCCCTTGATCGACGTGTTGTTGAGCGGCTGCATAAATGTCCACGACTTTGCGCATATCAATGTCATAAGCAGATTGATAATATGGCAATGTATCGTTATCAAGGTATGGAGCTGGAAAATAAATTTTACCAATTTTCTTTTCTTGCCGTTCCTCAACTCGGTTGACAATTGGTTGTAAACTAGCTGTGGCATCGTTAATGTAAGAAATGGAACCAGTAGGGGCAACAGCCATTCGATTTTGATGATAAAGGCCATCTTTCATTACAGATTCTTTTAAGGCTTCCCAATCGGCTTGTGTTGGAATTTCAATTGACTTGAACAATTCCTTTGCTTTTTCAGTTTTTGGACCCCAGTCCTTGGCAACGTATTTATCAAAATAGCTACCATCAGCGTATTTGCTCTTTTCAAAATTGTGGAAAGTTGTTTGCCGTTCACGTGCAATTTCATTGGAAGCTTTTAAAGTCCAATAGTTTAATAGCATGAAATAAACGCTGGTAAAGTCCAATGAATCTGCGTCCCCATAGTACATATGGTTCTTGGCAAGGTAACCATGAAGTCCCATGGCACCCAATCCAACTGTATGGGAAAGATGATTTCCATTTTGAATGGATGGCACTACGCTAATATTGGAATGATCCGTTACAAAAGTTAGAGCGCGAACCATGGTTTCAACTGAGTGACCAAAATTAGGTGTGTTCATCATGTTGACGATGTTAGTGGATCCTAAATTACAACTAATGTCGGTTCCCAATGTGGTGTATTCTTGTTTGTCATCAATTTCAGAAGGAGTTTGCACCTGCATAATTTCTGAACAGAGATTGCTCATCACAATTTTTCCGTAAATTGGATTGTCGCGGTTAGCGGTATCGACGTTGACAACATATGGATAACCAGATTCTTGCTGTAATTTAGAAAGCTCATTTTCCAGGTCCCGGGCCTTTAATTTTGTTTTCCGAATTTCTGGATTAGCCACCATGTTGTCATACTCTTTTGTGATATCCACATATGAGAATGGTTTGCCGTATACTTTTTCAACTGAGTAGGGACTGAAAAGGTACATGTCTTGGTCTTTTCGTGCTAATTCATAAAACTTATCAGGAACAACGACACCAAGTGACAAAGTTTTAACCCGAATTTTTTCATCTGCGTTTTCTTTTTTAGCAGATAAGAAAGAAATAATGTCAGGGTGGAAAATATTGAGATAAACCACACCAGCTCCTTGTCGTTGACCAAGCTGGTTAGCGTATGAAAAACTGTCTTCCAAAAGTTTCATAACCGGAACAACACCACTTGCAGCGCCCTCAATCCCCTTAATAGGAGCGCCGGCCTCTCGTAAGTTGCTGAGGTTAATTCCGACCCCACCACCAAGTTTAGACAGTTGCAGTGCTGAATTAATTGTTCGGCCGATAGCATTCATGTCATCTGTTGCCTGGATCAAAAAACAAGAAACCAATTCACCACGATGTTTTCTACCAGCGTTTAAAAAACTGGGGGTTGCTGGTTGGTAACGTTGGTGAATAATTTCATCGGCAATGTTCATTGCTAAGTTTTCGTCACCCTCCGCAAAATAAGTGGCATTCATGGCAACGCGATCAATAAAGTTTTCCAAGTAATAACTATTATCGTTTGTTTTTAACGCATACTGCGCATAGAATTTGTAGGCCGCCATGAATGATTGAAAATGAAAGTTCTGCGCGTTCAAGTAAGCATAAAGCTTTTCGAGAAACTCTGGTGAATATTTGTTGATGGAATCCTCATCTATGTAGTCATTTTTGATGAGGTAGTCAAAACGAGCTTGCAAGGAATCAAATTTCTTGGTGTTAGGTTTGACATTTTGAGCTAAGAAGGCGGCCAATGCATCATGGTCTTTGTTTAGTGGGATCTGATTATTAACAGGAATGTTAATTTCATTATTTAAATCATAGTATGTGACATCTTTAAGATTCTTGAGACTCATAATTTCACGCCTTTCTGCGATAAATACTAAATTTTAAGTAAATAAAAAACGCCTAGCTGTAATATGCAGCACGTGCGTTTTACCCAGCCTGATAAATATATAGGTTGCTAAATAGCAAGTTGTTTTAAAACGTCAGGTCGAAATCCAGCAATAGGTTCATTACCGTTTGATTCTACAACGGGAACAGCTTGGAATCCACGTGACTTTAAATAGTCGATATAATCAGGATTTGTATTAATATTACGTTCCTTAAAAGGAATGTTATGTTCGCTTAAGAAACGCTTTGTCATCTTACATTGCATACAGTTGTTTTTTGTATAAATTGTTACTTCACTCATGTAATCACCTTCAATTCTCTGTTTCTTTTATGTTTATACGATAGATTCAGTATACAGCATTCAATGTAAAATTCAATGAAAAACCACCATATTTAGTGTGTTTTTTTGATACTACACTAAATGTGGTGGTTTAATAAGGTTTTGAAGCAAAACTTTTTTTGTTCACTTTTTGATGGAGAATCTAACGCTAAGTTAGTTATGTATTAAGCAAGATAATCCTTTATAATAGAACCTATAAAGAAGGAGAAAATAATGACTGAATACTATTATACACAAAATCCAGAAGTTTTACATGAGAAACGACAGTGGCAATTTACATTATTGAATCAAAATTTAACTTTTAATTCTGACAACGGTGTTTTCTCCAAAGCCACGGTTGATTTTGGAACGCGAACTTTACTGGAAGCTTTAAATTTAAAAGAATTTACGGGTGAGGTTTTAGATGTAGGGTGTGGTTATGGGCCGATTGGATTAGCAATTGCCAAGGCAGTTCCAGAAATTCATGTTGATTTGGTTGACGTTAATTTACGGGCGTTGGATTTGTGCAAAGAAAATGCCGAGCAAAATAATATTCATAACGTGACAATTTGGGAATCGGATACGTATGATAAAGTTGAGAAGACCACCTATCAAACTGTTGTTTCTAATCCACCGGTTCGCGCTGGTAAATCAGTTGTCACGAAGATCCTAGTAGAAGCAAAAAATCATTTGCAAGTTGGCGGCTCTTTAATTATTGTTTTACAAAAAAAGCAGGGCGCGCCATCGGCCAAAAAAAAGATGGAACAAGTTTTTGGCAATGCCGAAATTATTCATAAACAAAAAGGTTATTACATCATTAAAAGTGTGAAGGAGTCCCAGTAATGGCGAACGACTTATCTGTTAACCAAGAATTATATTTTATGAGTCTGGCGTATGAAGAAGCCAAAAAAGCTAAAAGCATGGGTGAGGTGCCAATTGGAGCCATAATTGTTCATAAAAATCAAATTGTTGGTCAAGGACATAACTTGCGGGAAAAAGATCAAGATGCCACTGCCCATGCGGAATTGATTGCCATTCAAGAAGCTTGTCATACGTTAAAGAGCTGGCGTCTTTGGGACTGTCAACTCTTTGTCACTATTGAACCATGCATGATGTGCAGTGGTGCAATTATTAATTCTCAATTACCAGAGGTTTATTTTGGAGCGCGGGATCCTAAAGCTGGCATGGTGCAAAGCTTGTATCAGCTTTTGAATGACCGACGATTAAATCATCAAGTGCAAGTTCACGAAGGACTTTTTCAAAAAGAAGCGAGTCAAATTATGCAAAACTTTTTCCGAGAAATTCGGGCTCGAAGAAAAAACATAAAAAAAAGTAAACAAATTAGTAGAAATTCTGAGTAAAATCGAGTATTATTAATAGTGCCGAGAGGCCTTAAGGCAAGGGTGGACTTACGAATTGTGTCAGATCCGGAAGGAAGCAGCACTAAGTCTGATCTGTCTTGTGCCTTAAGTTATTGGGAAATTGATAAACTCTTAGTCAACATGGCTAGGAGCTTTTTATTTAGGTTTATAGAAACGATTGAAGGGAATTCAAAAATGAGTTATCAAGCTTTATATCGTGTTTGGCGACCACAACGTTTCGACGAGATTGTGGGACAACAAGTCATTACCCAAACTTTAAAAAACGCACTCATTACTGGGCAAACTAGTCATGCCTATTTGTTTACTGGTCCACGGGGAACAGGGAAAACATCGGCTGCTAAGATCTTTGCTAAGGCTGTTAATTGTCACCATTTAAAGGATGGTGAGCCATGCAACGAATGTGCAACGTGTAAAGCAATTACACAAGGACGCTTAAACGATGTGATTGAAATTGATGCGGCCTCCAATAATGGTGTCGAAGAAATTCGTGATATCCGTGACAAGGCAAAATACGCACCAACCGAAGCTGATTATAAAGTTTATATCATTGATGAAGTTCATATGTTGTCAACAGGTGCGTTTAATGCGCTCTTAAAAACCTTAGAAGAGCCGCCAGCAAATGTGGTGTTCATTTTAGCAACCACTGAGCCTCAAAAGATTCCTCTCACCATTATTTCCCGAACCCAGCGTTTCGATTTTCGCCGTATTTCAACGAAAGATAGCTTTGATCGAATGGTTTACATTTTGGGTCAAAAGAAAATTACGTATGATGAAAAAGCACTAATGGTTATAGCCAAAGCTGCCGAAGGAGGAATGCGGGATGCACTTAGTATTCTGGATCAAGCCCTGTCATTTGGTGATAATGAAATCACATTAAAAAATGCACTTCAAGTTACAGGCAGCGTCAATCACGATCTGTTAAATAAATATGTAGCCGAAATTTCGGATCAACAGGTGAGCGCAGCACTGGAAACCTTAGAAAAAGTTTTGGCAGAAGGTAAAGATGCAAATCGTTTTATTGAAGATTTGATTAATTTTTGTCGGAATCTTCTGCTATATCAACAGGATCCAACGTTGATTGTTGACCAAGAGTTAGGCGATGTTGATGATCAATTTAAAACATTTGCTGCTTCTCTTTCAGCTGAACGTATCTATAAAATGATTGATCATTTAAATAATACTCAGCAACAAATGCGATTTACGACACATCCGGACGTCTATATGGAAGTTTTAACAATCAAATTGGCGCAGCCGACAACACCGGCAACTAATTCGGGTGCAGAAAAAGCACCAGTCAAACAAGCAAAAAAACCTGTGACTGACAGTGCTGAAGTCACACGGCTAGAAGATCAGGTCAAAAAGTTGGCTGATCAAGTCAAACAGTTAGAAAGCCAAAAAAGTACCGGAGCTTCAAAACCCACTAATAATATCAATCGCAGTAATGGTCCCAAGAAACACGGACGGCAAGTTAAACCAAATCTCTCAAAGATTTATCCAGTTTTAGAGAACGCAACCAAAAAAAATTTGGTACAATTAAAGGAGATCTGGCCGGATTTAATGTCAATGTTAAGTGTGACACAGCGCGCTTTAATGCATGTGGCACAACCAGTCGCAGCAAGTGAAAAAGGGGCTGTAATTGCGTTTAATTACGCTTTCTTGTATGAACAGGCGGCTGATGACGGTGATCTTCGTCAATTATTGAGTGACGATATTGATAAGCTAGTCGGTCATGATTTGAAAATTGCTTATGTGGATGCGGATCAATGGCCAGAAATTCGTCAGGGGTACATTCAACAGCATAAAGCAGATCTGCAAAGTAATAATGAAAATGCGACATCTGATGTGGAAGAGCCTCCTGCTGAAAGCGAGCAGGGAACGGATGGCGATCTACAAGAAAGTAAGGATCCGTTAGTGACGAAGGCAGAAGCTTTGTTTGGCAGTGAAACGGTAGAAATCAAAGACGATTAAACAGAAAGGCGGAGTTAAAATGCGCGGTGGAATGGGAAATATGCAAAATATGATGCGACAAATGCAAAAAATGCAAAAAAAGGTAACTGAAGAACAAGATAATTTGGATGCGACAGAATTTACAGGAGTTGCCCCTGATGATATGGTCAAAGTCACTTTTACTGGTGATAAGACAATGAAAGATATTGCGATCAAACCAGAAGCAGTGGATCCGGATGATGTTGATATGCTGCAGGATTTAGTGGTAGCAGCAGTAAATGATGCAATGAAAAAGATTACCGACGAAACTAATAAAACGATGGGTAAATACACAAAAGGTTTGCCTAGAATGTAAGAATGAGGGCTTAATAAATGCAGTATCCAGAGCCAATTGCAAAACTAATCGATAGTTATATGAAGCTGCCGGGGATTGGTGAAAAAAGTGCGACCCGATTGGCTTTTTTTACCATTAATATGGATCAAGACGACGTCAGTGAGTTCGCAAAATCCTTAGTCTCCGCTAAACGAGATTTACATTTTTGTAGTATTTGTGGCAACATTACCGAGGATGATCCGTGTGAAATTTGCCGTGATAAGAGTCGTGATCAAGCGACTGTTTTAGTTGTGGAAGATCCCAAAGACGTCATGTCTATGGAAGAGATGAAAGAATATCATGGTCTGTATCATGTGTTGCAAGGTGTGCTTTCACCAATGGAAGGTAAGGGACCAGAAGATCTGAATATCTCTAGCCTTTTGAAGCGTCTTCAAACCAATCAATCCATCAAAGAAGTGATTGTGGCCACTAATGCAACACCTGAAGGAGAAGCGACGGCTATGTATTTATCACGGTTGATTAAACCAGCTGGGATCAAAGTTACAAGATTGGCCCATGGATTATCAGTTGGCAGTGATATTGAGTATGCGGATCAAATGACCTTATTTAAGGCTGTTGAAGGCCGAACTGAAATGTAAAAGACTAAATTTAAGAAGCGAGATGGCATGTTGACAGGAAAGTTTATTTCATTTGAAGGACCAGATGGTGCTGGGAAAACGACGGCATTAAATTCAATTGTGGCGGACCTCACCCCTCAATTAAATGATAATTTAGTTGTCACACGTGAACCAGGCGGAAACCGGATTTCTGAAGCAATTCGTGATATTATTTTAGATCGAAAAAATACAGAAATGGATGATCGAACTGAAGCATTGCTTTATGCAGCGGCACGGCGACAACATATTGTCGAAACAATTATGCCAGCATTAAAGAGTGGCAAAATGGTTTTATGCGATCGTTATGTGGATAGTTCTGTTGCTTATCAGGGAGCAGGACGTGAAATTGGGGTTGATGAAGTTTACCAAATGAACCTTTTTGCAACAGCCGGCTTATTGCCAGATTTGACAATCTATTTTGATGTTCCGTCTGAAATTGGATTGCGACGCATTATGACACACCGAACGGATGAAATAAATCGATTAGATGTCGAACAACTTTCGTTTCATAAACGTGTGCGGGCGTCTTATCTTAAGATAGCTGAGCAAAATCCACAACGAATTCAAGTGATTGATGCCACACAAAGTAAAGCCAAAGTTGTTTCAGATGTTGAAAAGATTATTTATCAAGCTAATAAGGGCCTTTTTAATAAGTCAGGAGAGTGAAGATTATGAAATTAATTATTGCAATTGTCCAGGATAAGGATGCTAGTCAGTTAAGTGATCAATTTATTGATGCCAATATTCGAGCTACCAAGCTTTCAACAACGGGTGGATTTCTTAAGTCAGGCAATACAACTTACATGATTGGAATTGACGATCAGGGGGTTGATGAAGTTTTAGCAATGATTAAGGAAGCTTCACATAGCAGAGAAGAGTTTATGACACCGCCTGTGAATCTGGATGCCAGTATGGAAGGAACCACTGCGTATCCTGTCAAGGTTCAAGTTGGTGGTGCAACTGTATTCGTTATGCCAATTGAAAAATTTCAACAATTTTAATTACAGCAACAAAGGAGCAGCAAATGACTGAAGACAAAATTCAAACGGCAGTTTCAAATAAACAACCAGAGTTACTCAAACATTTTGCCCAGATCATTGCTGATCACAAATTGGCACATGCTTATTTGTTTGCTGGAGAATCAGGAATTGGAAAAGACGAATTAGCAACGTGGATTGCAATGCGTCTTTTTTGTTTAAATGTGAAAGGAAATCAACCTTGTGGGCAATGTCAGGAATGCCGACGAATTAGTACTGGACAGCATCCAGATGTCGTCATTGTCAAACCTGATGGTCTAAGTATTAAAGTTGATCAAGTTCGTTTTCTTAAATCAGAGTTTACCAAAAGTGCGGTTGAAGGAAATCAAAAAATCTTCATTATCTCTGATGCGGATAAAATGACAGCTGGAGCGGCCAACAGTTTGTTGAAGTTCATTGAAGAACCTAGTCCGAATGTGACGGCTTTTCTATTAACAACGAATAAAAACTTAATGCTACCGACCATTATTTCACGGACTGAAGTTGTGGAGCTAAAGCCCTTAGTTCCGGCGCAGTTTAAGGCTCAGTTACAAGAAAAACAAATCACGCAGAGTTTAATTGCAGTGGCAATGAACTTGACTAATAGTGTAGTTGAGGTCGAAAATTGGGTTAAAGATGATTGGCTATCACAGGTGCAATCGGCACTCAGTCGTTGGTTTTTATTGACCTTTCAAAAAGATATGCGCGCTTTTGTAGAAGTGCAATCTAACATCATTGGTTTGGCAAAGACAAAGGATTCGCAACAATTAATTCTCGATATTGTGATGTTATATTGTCGAGAAGCCTTGCTTTTAAAAGTCAATCCGCAGAATTTGCGATTGAGTTTTCCTAATCAAGATCCACAAATTGAAAAATCCTTGATGACCAAATCTTCTTCAACTTTGATGCAAGCTACTGAAAAAGCCTTAGAGGCCAAAAGCTTATTGAATCGAAATGTAAGCTTTCAAAATGTATTAGAATCTTTGACCATCAAGTTGTGCCAAATTTATTAGGTACTCTGAGATTTAATAACTGTGAATGAGGTGAGATTGTGAATAAAAGGGAAATATATGAAAGTTTTAATGGCATTCAAGATCAGACACAAAAAATGTTAGATCAAATCAAAGAACTGCAGAGTGGAATGGCAGAGATTCTAGAAGAAAATGCAGAATTAGTGATTGAAAATGATCACCTGCGCGAACAATTAGAGAAGTACGAACGGCCATCTAAAAAAGAAGCCCAAAAGAGCACTAAGCATGGTCTCTCTAAATCACGGAAAAATCTGGAGAAGTTATACGGACGTGGATATCATGTTTGTAATGAATGGTTTGGTAAGCATCGAGAAAATGATGAGCCATGTGCATTTTGTCTTGATGTCATTTATGGAGATCGGTAAAGGAGATTGAAGCGTGCAATCACAAAAAAGTTTTGCCAAAAATCAAACTAGTGGAATTCTTTACCTTGTACCAACACCGATTGGCAATTTAGGTGATATGACATTTCGCAGTGTTGAAATATTAAAAGAAGTGGATATTATTGCTTCGGAAGACACAAGAAATACACAAAAATTATTAAATCACTTTGATATTGAAACGAAACAGATTAGTTTTCACGAATATAATACGAGACAACGGGTTCCAGAGTTGGTGGAACGCTTGCGTAATGGGGAGAACATTGCCCAAGTTAGTGACGCGGGGATGCCTTCAATCAGCGATCCAGGGCACGACTTAGTGGTTGCTTGTGTGAAACAAGCTATCTCGGTGGTTCCTTTGCCGGGAGCTAATGCTGGTTTAACAGCTTTGATTGCATCTGGGTTGTCACCCCAACCGTTCTATTTCTTTGGATTTTTAAATCGAAAGCCTGCTGAGCAGAAACGACAGCTAGAAAAACTAGCAAACAAAGAAGAGACTTTGATCTTTTACGAAGCGCCACATCGACTAAAAAAAACACTCACAAATATGAGTGCTATATTTGGTGCGGACCGATCGGCCGTTTTGTGTCGAGAATTAACGAAGAAGTTTGAAGAGTTTTTACGAGGTAGCATTCAGGAACTTTTGGACTGGGCAACGGATAATGAAATTCGTGGTGAGTTTGTAGTCATCGTTGAAGGAAATGCTCATCCAGAAAATCCAGAAGAAGCTCTACCAGAAATGTCTGTGGAAGATCAAGTTACTAATCTTATTAGTACCGGTGAAAAACCAAATGATGCGATTAAACAGGTTGCAAAATTGCGTGGGCTGAAGAAACAAGATGTTTATGCAACTTATCACCATTTACGGGATTCAAAATAGATAAATCAAGAAAATGAAAGAAGGAAACCACTTGGCAGGAAAAAGATTTAGTGAGAAACATCGATTAGTATATTATGACGGTGATCGTACTTATCATGCTTCAATTCCAATGTTGGTAAATTTAATGGTTTTGGCTTCTGAAGATCAGAGCGAAGAACTTGGCGTTGGTACGGAAGAAGTTTCAAAGTACGGTGTGGGATGGGTAGTCACACAGTATTTAATGACCATTAATGATCTCCCCAAAATCGGCTCAACCATCGAGTTGTCAACCGAAGCAACCGCGCATAACAAATTTTTCTGTGAACGACGTTTTTCAATTGCTGATGAAGCAGGAAATTCGTTATTAGAAGCTAACAGTAACTTTGTTTTAATGAATCATAAAACACGGCGAATGGGAAAACTAATCCCTGAATTGCTTGATCCATATGGTAGTGATGAAGTCAAACGCATTACCAGATTGCCACGTGTTCCGAAAATTACGGATGACCAAGGAACTGTTTCAAAAGAGTATCCTGTGCGTTACTTTGATTTGGATACTAACGGGCATGTCAATAATTCGCATTATTTTGAATGGCTGCTTGATGTATTACCAGCAGAATTTTTACAAACTCACATTCCAACTCGCTTGAACATTCAGTATCACAAGGAAATCCAATATGGTCACATTGTGAAAAGTGAAGTTGTCAAAACAAATGAAACAGATACCGAGATAAATACGTTACATAAAATGACAGTTAATGGCGAAATTTATTGCGAAGCAGAATGTAGTTGGAAAACAGTAACAGCTAATTAATTTGTTGTGTAATCGTTATGGTATAATCGAGTCATAAATTATGAAATACGGGGAGGCAAATTATGTCAGTTTTAGTCCTTGGTGGAGCAGGTTACATTGGATCACATATGGTCAAAAGGTTGATTGAACAAAATGAAGATGTTGTCGTTATTGACAATTTGGTTACAGGTCATCAACAGGCAGTTTCTAAGCAAGCCCGCTTTTATAAGGGTGATGTCCGAGATCGTGCATTTTTAGATCAAGTTTTTCAAAAAGAATCAATTGATACGGTGATTCATTTTGCAGCTTTTTCAATTGTGCCTGAATCAATGAAGGATCCACTGAAGTATTTTGATAATAATACGGGTGGTGTCATTACTTTATTAGAAGCGATGCATGCTAATCATGTTTCACGCATTGTCTTTTCGTCAACAGCAGCAACTTATGGTAATCCAGAAAATGCCATGATTAAAGAAACAGACGTTCAAGCACCTATCAATCCTTATGGTGAAAGTAAGTTAATGATGGAAAAAATCATGCATTGGGCAGACGTTGCTTATGGAATTAAGTTTGTAGCCTTGCGTTATTTCAATGTTGCCGGGGCTGCAGCTGATGGTAGTATTGGTGAGGATCATCATCCAGAAACACATTTAATTCCGATTGTTTTACAAGTAGCATCTGGAAAACGGGCAGAATTACAAATTTTTGGTGATGATTATGAGACACTAGATGGTACAAATGTACGTGACTATGTCCACGTCACTGATCTGGCAGATGCTCACATTTTGGCTATGAAGTACTTACAGGCAGGTAATGAGAGTAATGCGTTTAACTTAGGATCCTCAACTGGATTTTCAGTTAAACAAATTTTGGAAGCGGCCCGTCAAGCAACAGGCAAAGAAATCCCAGCTAAAATTGCGGCCCGCCGTCCAGGTGATCCAGATACGTTAGTTGCTAAGAGCGATAAGGCAAGAGAAGTCTTGAAGTGGCAACCACAATATGACGATATTCATGAAATTATTAAAACGGCTTGGAATTGGACCCAAAAGCATCCTAATGGTTTTGAAGACGAAAACTAAAACTGGAGAACTCGAGAATCGTTAATGATTTCGAGTTCTTTTTTATCAATTGTCATTCATCATGGAAATTGTGATAAGATATTTAGGGAAGAATACGAAAAGTTAGTTTTTTAACTATAAAGTAATTATAAACATTTTTAATGAAAAGGACGTATTATGAAAGTATTGGCATTGGACACTTCAAATCGACCGTTAAGTGCAGCGGTTTTGGATGATAATCAGCTATTGGCCATGACGACTACCAATATTCGAAAAAATCATAGCATTCAGTTGTTGCCAATTGTAGAAACACTTTTGAAACAAACTGGGTTGGAAGCAGAAGATTTGCAACGAATTGTTGTGGCACAAGGACCAGGCTCATATACAGGCTTAAGAATTGCTACAACTACTGCAAAGACATTGGCCTATACTTTAAACGTTGATTTGGTTGGTGTCTCTAGTTTAAAGACATTGGCAGCTAATGTGAACGACGAGGGTCGAATCATTGTGCCTTTATTTGATGCCAGAAGAGATAATGTGTTTGCTGGAATTTACCAACGAACTGCTACCGAAATGAAGACGATTATGGCCGACCGTCATATTTCAATTAAACATTTAATTGCTAATCTGTTAGAAATGCAAGTCCCTGTGTGGTTTATTGGGCAAGACGTTTCCATTTATGAAGAAACCCTAAAATTACAATTGACTGATAATTTTCACAGGGTATCGCGTGCACAAGATTTGCCAGATGCATATGTATTAGGACAACTCGGCTTAAACGAGAAACCGGTTGAGCATCCCTTTAATTTTGTGCCTAAATATTTACGTTTGACGGAAGCAGAAGTTGAATGGAAGAAAAAACATCCACACGAGGATACGAAGCCGTATGTTGAAAAAATTTAGAGAACTTATTCAAAATCGTTTTTTTAATCGTACTAAACAATTACGAGAACAAGCATTTGAAATTCATGATCATGTCATTCAAATTGAAGATGACACTTATTTTATTGCCAAAGCCATGATCCCAGATATTCCAGATATTTTGAATGTGGAACGTTCTGTCTATGAAGGACAGACTCCTTGGGATCGCGCGGCCTTTGCGAATGAACTACGCCGTAAGTTTGATCGACTTTATTTGGTGATTCGGTATCACGATCGCATGCTTGGCTTTATCGGTGCCTCTTTTGACGATCGAACAAAGACGGCCCATATTACAAATGTGGCTGTGGTTGAAGATAAACAGAACCGGGGAATTGGGTCTTATTTACTCAAAATAATGATTGGTAAGGCAGAATTTATTGGTTATAAAAAGCTCACTCTCGAAGTCCGCAAAAGTAATGCGCGCGCCCAGGCGTTGTATTTAAAATTAGGGTTTGAGAAAACCGGTGTCAAGGCCCATTATTACTTTGGCGATCATGAAGATGCCATTGATATGACATTGGCACTGACACAAAAAGAGTAGGAGAATTATGGATAAGAAAAACTTGATTTTGGCATTTGAATCCAGCTGTGATGAAACCAGTGTGGCAGTCATTGAAAATGGTGAAAAGATTTTGTCAAATGTGGTAGCAACGCAGATCAATAGTCACAAACGATTTGGCGGCGTTGTGCCAGAAGTGGCTAGTCGTCATCATATTGAACAGGTCACAATTTGTATTGATGAAGCATTGAAAGAAGCAAATGTGAAAACAACCGATTTAACGGCAGTTGCGGTCACATATGGTCCAGGATTGGTGGGAGCATTGTTAGTTGGCGTTGCGGCCGCCAAAGCGTTTGCCTATGCGAATAACTTGCCATTGATTCCAGTGAATCATATGGCAGGTCATATCTATGCGGCTCGATTTGTTAAGCCCATTGAGTTTCCTGTGATAGCTTTATTGGTTTCAGGCGGGCATACGGAATTAGTATATATGCCTTATGAAAATGAATTTCAAATTATTGGCGAAACTCGTGATGATGCGGCTGGCGAAGCTTATGATAAAATTGGCCGTGTGTTAGGAATAACTTATCCAGCGGGCAAGGACATTGATGAATTAGCACACAAGGGTAAAGATAGTTTTCATTTTCCTCGCGCTATGATGCACGAAGAAAACTTTGATTTTAGTTTCAGTGGTCTAAAGAGTGCTTTTATTAATACTGTGCATCATGCAGACCAAATTAATGAAACTTTGGATCGGGCTGACTTAGCGGCTAGTTTTCAACAAAGTGTCATCGATGTCATTGTGGAGAAAACATTATGGGCATGCGAACAGTTTTCCATTAAACAGCTGATTTTAGCCGGAGGGGTTGCCGCAAATCATGGTTTGCGTGATACCTTGTCAGAAAAATTAAGTGAGCAATATCCGGACTTGGATTTTGTTAAAGCGCCTCTCAAATTATGTGGGGATAACGCTGCAATGATTGGTGCGGCTGGTTATGTAGCTATGAAACATCATGTTTTTGCGGACGCAAGTTTAAATGCAGAACCAAGTTTAGAATTTGACTGGGTCCCAGATGCCGTCAAATAAAACGAAGTGGAGACAAGTAGATGACAGATAACAAATTTACTAAAATGAAAGACGAAATCGACATGTTTATTGATCGTGGTGATATTTATGGCGCTTCGTTTAGTTTTATTAATGAAAATCAGATCGATAGTTTTTACCATGGTTTTCAAGGTAAAGATGCGTTTGCGGAACGTTTAGATCCTTCTATGATTTATGATTTATCTTCATTAACCAAAGTAGTGGCAACAACTACCCGTGTTTTTCAGTTATTGGCAATTCATGAATTAGGCCTGAAAGATTCTGTTACGGCTTATTTGCCTGGCTTTTCACATCCAGAGGTGACCATTGAAAATCTATTGTTGCACAATAGTGGTTTGCCAGCCGATGTAGAAAATGAACGCAATTTGACGGGTGTGGAACTCATCAAAAAGTTGTACGAGGATCCACTGGTGTATCAACCGGGAGAAAAGACGGTTTATTCAGATTTAGGTTTTATTCTGTTGGGTTTAATTATTCGCTCTTTAAATGGTTCGATTGATAAAAGTGTGCAGGATCATATTTGGTACCCGTTGGCAATGACTAATACTGGCTACAATTTGAACCGACCGAAGTCTCGGTTTGTGCCGACCGAAGTGGATGCCCAACGAGGCCAAATTCAAGGCCAGGTACATGATTACAAGGCACTGTTACTAAATGGAGAAAGTGGTCATTCTGGACTCTTTTCTACCTTGAGCGATTTAACTGTTTTTACTGAAATGATGATTAATCGGGGAAAATATCAGAAAAAAGAAATTTTGGATCCTAACTTGTTTGATTTAATGGCAAGCTATGATGAAAATGGGCGCACTTTGGGTTGGCGACGTGTTAACCATAAGGAACAGTATGTTCAGACTGGCTATACTGGCACCATTTTATCGTTTGATCCTGAAATTAAACGTGGGTTTGTATTTTTAACTAACCGTATTTACCCAACTCGGGAAAACAGCCGATGGAGTGAAGATCGGGATCGCTTAATTGACTTATTTTTCGAAGACTAGTTATTAAACTAAAAAAGACCAAATTTCGTAGTCACACATCACGTGATTTTGAAATTTGGCCTTTTTTAATTCAATTTTTCGAGTTGTTCACTAAGTTGGGTCCATTTATTTTCAACCTGTGTAATTTTATCCTGTGTTTCGGTTAATTTGTTTTGTAATTCTTCAAGTTTTAAATGATCGTTAAAAAATTGGGGATCGGCCATTTTGGTTTGAATTTGCGTTTCAGCTTCAGAAAGTTCATCTAATTGTTTTTCTTGTTTATCAACTTCTCGTTGCAATTTTCGCTGAATCTTCTGATTTTCTTTGGAAGCACGGTAGTCTTGTTGCTTCGTACTTTCATTAGAATTGAAAACGTCATCAGTCCCATCAGTTGCGTCTACAGAATTAGTTTCTTGGTCTGCTTTTTTCATTAAATAATAATCGTAATCACCTAAGAACAATTGACTTCCATGAGGTGAAATTTCAAGTATTTCGGTTGCAACCCGGTTAATGAAATACCGATCATGAGAAACAAACAAGACAGTACCATCAAAGTCATTAAGAGCATTTTCAAGCACCTCGCGGCTATCAATGTCTAAATGATTCGTCGGTTCATCCAAAATAAGAAAATTGTCAGCTTGCATGGTCAGTTTAGTGAGTAATAAGCGAGCTCGCTCGCCGCCACTAAGGTTTTTCACCGGCTTTAAGACATCATCACCAGAAAATAAGAAACTACCAAGAAGTGAGCGAATGTCCTTTTCGGGAACTAGGGGATGCTGATCCCATAATTCATTCAAAACCGTTTTTTTATCATCAAGGTTATGTTGTTCCTGATCATAATAGCCAATTTCAACGCCAGCACCAAGTCTGACCGTGCCATCAAGCAAAGGAATTTTACCCAGAATAGTTTTCAATAACGTTGATTTACCAATTCCATTTGGACCCACAATTCCTAAGACGTGATGTTTATTAAGCTCGATATTAATTGGCGCAGACAAAACGTGATCATCGTAACCAATGGCGGCCTTTTGAACGGTTAATACCACATTACCACTGGCATGGTTAGCTGCAAAATGAAAATGCATTTCTGCGTTGTTATCGGTAGGACGATCTAAAACAGTCATTTTTTCCAATTGTTTACGACGGCTTTGCGCCCGTTTCGTTGTAGATGCACGCACTAAATTCTTGTTAACGAAATCCTCTAACTTATCAATTTTAGTTTGTTGTTTTTCGTAGGCTTTCCATTCCGTTTTCAAACGGGCAGCCTTTTGATCGACATAGGCTGAGTAGTTACCAGTGTATGCAGTTAATGTCTTTCGATCCATATCAAGAGTTCGTGTCACAACGTGGTCTAAAAAGTACCGGTCATGAGAAACTATGAGTAAAGCGCCACTATATGATTTGATATATTTTTCCAACCAAGCCAACGTATTCATGTCAAGATGGTTTGTTGGTTCATCTAAAACTAGTAAGTCATGTTGTTCCAACAACAGTTTGGCTAAGGCCAGTTTTGTTTTTTGACCGCCAGAAAGGGTGTTTACTGGCCGTTGGTAAACGGCTTCTTCAAATCCAAAGCCGTGTAAGACGCCACGAATTTCAGCCTGGTAGCCAAATCCATTACGAGCTTTGAACTCTTGCTGTTTTTGATCATACAAATTAGATAATTTTTCGAATTCTTTTGCGTTTGCAATGACAGTGGGATCACCAAGTTGATTTTCTAGTTCATGAATTTCTTTTTCGAGTTGAATAACAGCCTTAAAAACAGTCAGCATTCCATCCCAAATTAAATTATCAGTATTCAGGCCTTGATTTTGAGCCAGATAGCCTATTGAAAGGTCCTTTTTGGTTGTGATTTCACCAGAATTTGGACGAGTGTCGCCAATTAGCATCTTAAGCAGGGTGGTTTTGCCGGCGCCGTTACGTCCAACCAAACCGATTCGATCCTGTTCTTGAATGTCAAAAGTTACATGAGAAAACAAGGGCTCACCGCTAAACTCACGGCTAACATCTTGGGCTTGTAATAAGATCACAATCATTCATCCTTTCGTGTTGCTCTTTTATTATATCTTAAATTTTGTTTTCTGTAGTAAGTGGTAAAATAAAGTTTGTTAATTATTCACAAACTTCATTGGAGGTTTACAAAATGGAAACAAAAATTCCAGAAGCAACTGCTAAACGGTTGCCACTTTATTATCGATATTTAAATAATTTATTGTATGCAAACAAGTTGCGAGTTTCTTCTGCTGAGTTAGCCGAATCAATTCAAGTCGATGCGGCCACAATTCGCCGCGATTTCTCCTATTTCGGGCCATTAGGGAAGCGCGGATATGGGTATGACGTTCACAAATTAATTGATTTCTTTAAAAAGATATTGGATCAAGACACGCTTACGAACGTTGCCCTCATTGGGGTTGGTAATTTAGGCCATGCCTTGTTAAATTTTAATTTTCATAAAAATAGCAATGTCAGGATCAGTGCGGCGTTTGACGTTAATCCTAAATTGATTGGCTCCGTGCAAAGTAATGTGCCTGTTTATGACATGAGACAATTACAAGAACAGCTGAAGGATCAACGGATTGAAATCGCCATTATTACGGTTCCAGCCACAATTGCCCAAAAAGTAGTGGACGAGTTAGTCCAGGGTGGCATTAAAGGAATCATGAATTTCACCACTGTGCGGATTTCTGTGCCAGAAGGCGTTCGTATTCAAAATATTGATCTTACCAATGAATTACAAACTTTAATTTATGCCATTAATCATGGTTAAATGATCAAAGCCCTAGAAAAGGGAGGACAACTAAAGAGTTCATTAGAATGTGAGCAATCATCGAGGTTTGAATTTTGCCGGTATGATGGTACAGCCAACAAAACCATAGTCCAATAGTGGCATAGAGCACAATATGACCGTCCGAATGAGCGATTGCAAATAAGCCACTAGAAATCAAGGCAGTTAGTATCTGTGAGACTTTAGGGCCTAAAAAGCCAAAGAGATTTGAGAGATTTCCAAAAAGAGTTTTTCGAAAAACAATTTCTTCCATAATGGGAGCGCCAATAATAATGGGCAAGACAAATAAGGGATAATTTTTGATGATTTTTAAAATGGCACTCGTATTTTGAGAAGCTGCACTTCCACCAGTTTGAACGGTTACTTTGAGGATAAGGCTCTGTAAAAATATGACAATAATAAAACCGAGAATGCCCCACAGAATAATCTGCCAGGTATGACTCGATTTTTTTTCGGGAAGGTTTTGGGGCATATTATGAAATGCCAAAAAGCCTAAAATTAGTGCACCAGCTAAATAATCGATAATTTGGACGCTAAAGATCATGCTGTGTGTGAATTTAAAAAAGCTATTTAGGAAGCTTGGCAAAAGATACACAATTAAATACGTAATTAAGATATAGATAGATTTCTTTTCAAGTTTCAACTGACGACACCTCACAAATATTACTATAGTATAGCATGTTTAAAGGCTTTTGAATTTTTTCGTCAAAAAAGGTCAGTAAAATGCTTGCATTCTAGTTTGAGAATGATATAGTAAATATTGTTGTTAGCACTTAGCAGTTAAGAGTGCTAAATTTATAAAATAAATAACTGGAGGGATTCATTTTGTTAAAACCATTAGGAGATCGCGTGATATTAGAAGCACAGGAAGAAGAAGAACAAACTGTTGGTGGCATCGTCCTTGCAAGCAATGCTAAGGAAAAGTCACAAAGCGGCAAGGTTGTTGCTGTGGGTGATGGACGCGTATTAGATAACGGTGAAAAGGTTGCACCTTCTGTTAAAACCGGTGACACAGTTATATTTGATAAATATGCCGGTACTGAAGTCTCATATGAAGATAAAAAGTACTTGGTACTTCATGAAAAAGATATTGTGGCAATTATTGACTAACTAAAATTAGAATTCTTGAGGTGAAATATTTATGGCAAAAGAAATAAAATTTTCTGAAGATGCACGGACAAAGATGTTAAAGGGTGTCGACAAATTAGCTGACACTGTTAAATCAACAATTGGACCAAAAGGACGCAACGTTGTTTTGGAGCAATCGTATGGTTCACCAACAATTACAAATGATGGTGTGACGATTGCTAAGGCGATTGACCTTGAAGATCATTTTGAAAACATGGGTGCTAAGTTAGTATCGGAGGTTGCTTCAAAAACTAACGATATTGCTGGTGATGGTACCACAACAGCTACTGTTTTGACCCAGGCAATTGTGAATGAAGGTATGAAGAACGTGACTGCTGGTGCCAACCCAGTTGGTATCCGTCGCGGAATTGAACGTGCAACAAAGGCTGCCGTTGAAGGCCTTCACAAGATGTCACATGATGTTAAAACTAAGGACGATATTGCCCAGGTTGCTTCAATTTCAGCTGCTAACGAAGAAGTTGGTAAGTTAATTGCTGACGCTATGGAAAAGGTTGGAAACGATGGTGTCATCACTGTTGAAGAATCACGTGGGGTTGATACAACCCTTGATGTGGTTGAGGGAATGCAATTCGATCGTGGATACATGTCTCAATACATGGTAACTGACAACGATAAAATGGAAGCTGATTTAGACAATCCTTACATTTTAATTACGGATAAGAAGATTAGCAATATTCAAGATATCTTACCATTGTTACAATCTGTTGTTGAACAAAGTCGTTCACTTTTAATCATTGCTGATGATATTACAGGTGAAGCTTTACCAACATTGGTATTGAATAAGATGCGTGGAACCTTTAATGTTGTTGCTGTTAAGGCACCAGGTTTTGGCGATCGTCGTAAGGCTCAACTTGAAGATATCGCAACCTTGACTGGTGGTACTGTAATCACTGATGATCTAGGTTTGAACTTAAAAGATGCAACCATTGATCAATTAGGCCAAGCAAACAAGGTTACTGTCACAAAAGACGACACAACAATCGTTGAAGGTGCTGGTGACAAGGATCAGATTGCAGAACGAGTTGCGACAATCAAACAACAAATTTCAGAAACTACATCTGATTTTGATAAGGAGAAGTTACAAGAACGCTTAGCTAAATTAGCAGGCGGTGTGGCTGTTGTCCGTGTCGGTGCAGCTACTGAAACTGAACTTAAAGAAAAGAAGTATCGAATTGAAGATGCTTTGAATGCTACTCGAGCAGCTGTTGAAGAAGGTTTTGTTCCTGGTGGTGGTACAGCATTAGTTAATGCTATTTCATCTCTTGATGGCCTTAAAGCTGATGGTGACGAGTTAACAGGTATCAACATTGTTAAACGTGCTTTGGAAGAACCAGTTCGTCAAATCGCTGAGAATGCTGGTGCAGAAGGCTCTGTCGTTGTTGAAAACTTGAAGAAGCAGAAGCCAGGTATTGGTTATAATGCAGCTACTGGTAACTGGGATGACATGGTTAAAGCCGGAATCGTTGACCCAACTAAGGTTACTCGTTCTGCTTTACAAAATGCAGCCAGTGTTTCAGCTTTGTTGTTAACAACTGAAGCCGTTGTCGCTGACAAACCAGAACCCAAAGATGATGCAGCAGCCGGTGCACAACCACAACCAGGTGGCATGGGCGGCATGATGTAATTCGTTAAACAATTAAAGCCGTAAAATTAGATTCAATTCTAATTTTACGGCTTTTTTATATCCTCAACTAAAGGTCGAAACTACAAAAACTTATCTTGTTGCTTGATATGAAAATGTTCATGGCAACAAAATTAAATAAAATGCCGTCTTCCAGCAAATT
>NZ_DOEM01000022.1:3474-23445 GCF_003533255.1 Pediococcus sp. | reverse complement strand
CCAATACCAGAAAGTGTAGACCCGAAATTTTACGGATATGGTATACTTATTTGGGTAATTTTTATGCCGCTTTAGCTCAGCTAGGTAGAGCACTTCCATGGTAAGGAAGGGGTCATCGGTCCGAATCCGATAAGTGGCTTCAAATTAAATGGAATCAAGAGATCGGTTATTGAAAATAAGCCACTAATTGCACCTTGAATGTGCATGGACGGAGTCGCTATGAAATTTTATTTAAACGCGTACAGGTTATATGAACTACTCTATCTTCTGTTAAACGCAGCTTTTGTTGTAATTGGAACCTTAATAGCAAAATATGATTCAAATAATTACTTTATGGGTCTCTTTATTATGCTTGTTTTTGGATTGCCGTCTATCATTACTGTTTATAGACTAATAAAACCGAATTTGTTGGTCCTTTCATCACGAGGGCTGTTAAATAAAGTAGTACTCTTCAAGAGAAAACCAAAATTAATTGGGTGGGAATATCTTGCAGATGTTACGACTACACAACGTAATCTAGTGACGACACTTAATCTTTCTTTGGAGGCGCCGATCGATGGTAAAGCAGAGATAGCCATTCCGTTAGTTGCGGCCCGTCAATCTGATATAGATGAAACAGTATACGTGATCCAAAAAGCAATTATTTTTTGTAATACTGTGCACGAAACTGAGAATGATCGGGGTTTTAGTGTAGAACAGACACTGCAGATGTATAACGCACAACGGGTAGAAAAAACATCTGCTAAGATTTGGTGGTTATGGGCCATATTAGTTCTAGCAAGTATTTGGATTTCGCAAAAAACAGGAAGGATTGGAAATTATTTATTTCCAACCACTAACGAAAGTATTAGTGCTTTTATTTATTTTCTATTTGCGACACCTGTTATGTTGTGCTTATGGGAGATCTGCTACAAGATCATCTTTGTTTTAGGCTGGCATTCTACTCCACAAGGACGAAAATTGGCATTTCGTCGTGGAAATATCAACATTCCAAACTTTATGAAAAATAGTTCGCATTACATACACGATAGAAAAATGATTTCTAATAAAGCTCGCATACTGTATTTTGTATTTTTAGCATCTAAAATTCTAATTCTGACTTTTCTAGTCAGCATTCTAATGCTATTTTTCATCTTCGAAACTGTAACTCTGTTAGCCATATTAACACTTGTTGTGGGTGCTACTTTGATTATGCTATTTGCTTTTAACTATCAAAAATGGTTTGTGCACTATTTTCATTTAAAGATTTTTCAAGTTGAGAACGGGCGTCCCCACTTCAGAAGTCACTAGCTAAAAGTAAATTAAGTAATTGCATTTTGGTTGATAGCATCAGATTGTTAGATTTCAATAAAAAAGTTCTCGATTTTTTTCACAGGAAGTGTATAATCAATAAAAATGTGTAAAAATTCTAAGGAGGAAATTTTTTATGGAAACCAAAGATCGATACACGGTAGATATTGTGCCAGAAGAGAACCGACACATGTCTTATTGGGACATGTTTGCGACTTGGGTTGGTGCTAACGCTAACAATGGCACATGGTTCGTTGGTGGAATCATTGCTGCTTGTGGATTTTGGGGCGGTATTAAAGCTTTAATTGTGGCGTCAAGTATTTCATACATATTTTTATCACTTGTAGGTTACATGGGTTACAAAACTGGTGCAACCACGATGGCCATTTCTCGTGCTTCATTTGGTATTCGTGGAAGTATTGTACCATCAATGGTTAATGTCACTCAGTTCGTGGGATGGACAGCTGTTAACACGTTTATTGCGGCGACGTCTATGTCGTACATTTTACATTCATTGTTGGGATGGCCGGTCTATGGACAACCTGGTGGTAATAAAGGTCTGGTATTTGGTATTTTGGTTATGAGCATTTTGCACTTAATAAGTATTTCTTCCGGGCAACGGTCGATTCAAATTATTGAACGAATAGGAATAATTCTTGTAATTATTTTCGTTCTTTGGGAATCGATCGTTGTTTTTCGTGATGTTTCATTTTCTCAAATCACAAACTGGAAAGTTCCTAATATGCATAAAATGCCTTTTGGAGCTGCAATTGATACACTGGCCGCGTTCAACTTAGCTTGGGTTACCGCAGGAGCTGATTTTACCCGTTTTACAAATAAAAAACATATCGCCGTAACGGCACCGTTCATTGGTGCAGATTTGGGTGTTTTCTGGTTTGCATTTATTGGGTTAGTAGCCACAATCAGTATTGCCATTACCTCAGGTGTGTATGATGCAAACAATTCAGATCCTAGTACCATTGCCAACCGGCTTGGGCTGGGATCGATTGCGATGATTGTCATTGTACTAACTAGTATGACAGCCAATGCCGTAAATCTGCAAGCTGCAGGATCGGCAGTTAATAATATGTTTCCAAAAATTAGCCTAAAAAAATCGCTGTGGATAGTGACAATATTAGCCACAGTCGTGACATTTGTTCCGGTTTTTGTTGGCAGCTTCTTAGACACTTTCACAGCTTTTTTGGACTATGTGGGAATGGTTCTCGGTCCGATTATCAGTATCATGTGTGTTGACTATTTCTTGATTCGGGACAGAAACTATCAAGCAAAGGAGCTTTCCAGAAAAGGAGGTCAGTACTGGTATCAAGGTGGAATTCATTGGCTAGCGTTTGTACTGTGGGTTTTGGGCGTCGTTGTGTATCTTCTTTTGCAGAAAATAAATTGGATCGAAGATTATACGGGGGCAACGTTCATTGTTATGATTCTTGTTGGTTTTGTTTACTATCTTGTGATGAAGTTCAATTTAAATAAGGAGGGGAAACATGTTAATTAAAAATGTGTTTATCGAAAATTCTGAAAATAAACAGGATGTACGGATTGAAAACGAAAAGTTTATTGAAATTGGCAGCCATTTGGCGAGTCATGAAAATGAACAAACAATTGAAGCCAACGGAAAGTTACTTTTACCACCATTTATCGATTCTCATGTGCATCTTGATGCAACCTTAACGGCAGGTGAACCGGAATGGAATCAAACGGGAACTTTATTTGATGGGATTCGGATTTGGTCAGAGCGAAAGAAAACCTTGTCTCGAGAAGATGTCAAAACCCGCGCAAAAGCAACCATCAAAAAACAGGTAGAAAACGGAATTCAAGTTGTTCGCAGCCATGTTGATACGACCGACCCGACTATGACGGCATTGGAAGCTTTGCTGGAAGTTAAAGAAGAAATGAAGGATATTGTTGAAGTTCAATTAGTCGCCTTTCCCCAAGAAGGAGTTTTGTCATATCCACATGGCAAAGAATTATTAGAGACGGCTGTTAAAGAAGGAGCCGATGTAATTGGTGGAATTCCACATTACGAATTTACGCGTGATTATGGTGTGCAATCACTCCATTACATCGCAGAGTTGGCCGAAAAATATGATCGTTTGATTGATGTGCATTGTGATGAAATCGATGATCCCAATTCTCGAAATCTTGAAGTATTGGCTACTTTAGCCTATGAAACGGGATTGACTGACCGCGTGACGGCAAGTCACACCACGGCGATGGGTTCATATAACAATGCCTACTGTTATAAATTATTCCGTCTTCTAAAATTGGCAAAAATTAATATGGTTTCTAACCCATTAGTTAACATTCATTTGGGTGGCCGATTTGATACCTATCCAAAACGCCGAGGAATCACTCGAATTAAGGACTTAACTGAAGCTGGAATTAACGTTTCATTTGGGGAAGATGATGTGAAAGATCCGTGGTATCCCATGGGGAACGGAAATATGATGGACCCCGTTCATATGGGGATTCAAGCTGAACAAATGATGGGTTATCAAAGTATTTTGGACTCGTATAATTTTGTGACCAATAATGCTGCAAAAACTTTACACATTACAGATCATTACGGTATTGAAGTTGGTAAACCCGCAAACTGTATCATTTTAAATAACGATAATTTTTATAATGCACTAAATGAGCGTTCGGAAGTTTTGTATTCAATCCGGCAAGGAAAAATTTTAGTTGCAACAAAACCTAAAGAAGTAAAATTCAATTTCTAATAGCTAAAATCTTAAAAGCTCAATTGACTAGTGATTTGGTCAATTGAGCTTTATTGAGTATATTGCATGGATATTTTTAGGTTATGTGAGAGAATAGAAGCAATAAATTTATTGGGAGCGTCATAATGACAACTTTATGGAATACTTTTTTAGATCAGCGAACGCAATTGCTTCAAGCGTTATGGGAACATTTGCAAATTTCGCTAACAGCATTATTAATCGCAATCGTGATTGCAGTGCCATTAGCTATTTGGGCTACTCATCATAGAAATGTGGCCGAGTTTTTATTACAGGTGACCAGCGTTTTACAAACGATTCCTTCATTGGCATTATTAGGATTATTGATTCCATTGGTGGGAATTGGCAGTGTTCCAGCGATAATTGCTTTGGTCATTTATGCTTTGTTACCCATTTTCCAAAATACATACGTGGGAATTGATGAAATTGATCCTTCTTTAGAAGAAGCAGCAGACGCGTTTGGAATGTCACGAATGCGTAAACTTTTTAAAGTGGAAATTCCAATCGCATTACCTGTAATTATTTCTGGAATCCGAACAGCATTGGTTCTGATTGTGGGAACGGCAACCCTAGCTGCATTGATTGGTGCCGGTGGCTTAGGAAACTTTATTTTATTGGGAATTGATCAAAATGATACTTCCTTAATCGTAATTGGCGCTGTAACTTCAGCATTACTGGCGATCATTTTAAGTACCTTGATCAAATTTTTACAGACAGCACGGTTACGAACGGTGATTGCCACAGTTGGGGTAATCGTTGTGGGATTTGTTGGTGTGAGTGGTTATCAAGCTGTTTCACAACCCAAAGAAAATATTGTAATTGCTGGGAAACTCGGATCAGAACCAAATATTTTAATTCATATGTATAAAGACTTGATTGAACAAAGTGATAAAAGCGTGACGGTTACTTTAAAACCTAATTTTGGAACCACCAGTTTCTTATTCAATGCGTTGAAGAGTAAGAGTATTGATATTTACCCAGAGTTTTCGGGAACTGTGTTAGAAAGCTTGGTAAAAAGTTCAGGAAACAATTCGAATTTAAGCGCCCACGAAACTTATGTTAAGGCGCGAAATGACCTTAAAAAGCAATATAATATGACTTATTTGAAGCCGATGAAATATCAAAATACATTTGCCCTTGTGGTGAGAAAATCGTTTGCTAAAAAGTATAATTTAAAAACCATTGGCGATTTGAAGTCAATTGAAAGTCAAATCAAGGCTGGCATGACGCTTGAATTTATTAACCGGACGGATGGACTCAAAGGAATTAATAAAAAGTACGATCTAAATATTAAAGCTAGCTCAATGCAAGCAAGTTTGCGTTATGAAGCGCTCAAACGCGGGAACATCAACGTCGGGGATGCGTATTCAACGGATAGTCAGTTAAAACAATTAGACTTGGTTATGTTAAAGGATAACAAACATGTTTTTCCACCTTATCAAGGAGCACCAGTGATGTCTGAAAAATTAGCTTCCAGTCATCCAAAAATTGTGGCAGCTTTAAATAAATTAGCAGGAAAAATTTCTGATGAAGATATGCAAAAAATGAATTATGAGGTCAATGTAAAAAAAGAGTCCGCAGCAAAAGTTGCGAGACAGTATTTGATTTCTCATGGATTGTTGGAGGATGCCAAATAATGACTAATAAACAACCAATCATTGAATTTAAAAATGTGCGTAAAGAGTTTGGCGAAAATCTAGCAATTCAGGATTTAAATTTAGCGATTAAACCTGGAGAATTGTTTGTTTTGGTAGGAACGTCTGGTAGCGGGAAAACTACGACGTTAAAAATGATTAACCAGTTAATTACACAAACGGATGGTGATATTCTTTTTAACGGTAAAAAGCTGAAGGAATTTGATAAACAAAGTTTACGTTTAGATATTGGTTACGTTTTACAGCAGATTGCGTTGTTTCCAACCATGACGGTGGCCCAGAATGTTAGTGTCATTCCCGATATGAAAAAAATGCCCAAAAAACAAACGGCTAAAATTGTGGATAGTTTGTTGTCACAGGTCGGCCTTGATCCGGAAAAATATCGTGATCGACTCCCAAGTGAACTTTCCGGTGGTGAGCAACAACGAATTGGAATTATTCGGGCATTGGCTGCCAAACCGCCGATTGTTCTGTTTGATGAACCATTCAGCGCGCTGGATCCAATTGTGCGAACCCAACTGCAAGATTTAGTTTTAGATTTGCATCATAATATGCACAACACAATTGTGTTTGTTACGCATGATATGGATGAGGCTCTGAAACTGGGAGACCGAATTGGCATAATGAGTCATGGAAAGCTGTTACAGGTGGATACTCCGGATGATATTGCCCAACATCCAGTAAATGAATTTGTTGAAAACTTTTTTGCTGGTACCGTCGCGAAAAATGTCTTCGAAACACCAGTCGGTAAACTGATTAAAACGGGCTATACTTATCGAAAACAAACCGGAACCAATCTGGAACCACAACTCACCGAAAGCGACACACTAGAAATGGCCTTTCAACTATTAAGCAAAACAGCAGAAGTTAGTGTCAACCGTTCTGATCAAGTGGTTGGTTATTTGAATCGTCAACAGGTTATACGTTATCTTAGTGAAGTTAAGCGTTAGAATGTAGACAAAAGGTCAAAAACGGAGGGGTTAAATCATGGATAAATTTGATGTTGCCATTATTGGTGCTGGACCCGGTGGCTCTGCACTTGCATATGCGTTAAAAGCACAAAATTTGAAGGTCGCAGTTATTGAAGAAAATCTTTGGGGTGGGACTTGTCCGAATCGGGGATGTGATCCAAAAAAGGTTTTATTAGCGGCAGTTGAAGCACGGCGCCATTCTGCATATTTGGTAGGTAAAGGTTTGCAGAGTGCACCAAATATTGACTGGCCAGCTTTGATCAAATTCGAGAAGACATTTACCGATCCAGTTTCGGATGGCACCAAGGCTGGTTTAAAAAAAGCTGGGATTACTGTCATTGATGGATCAGTTAAGTTTGTTGATAACCATACTGTTTTAGCCGATCAGACTAAAGTGATTGCCGATAAATTTGTGGTGGCCACTGGTGCTCGCCCGGGATTACTTGATATTGATGGGAAAAAGCATTTTAGAACAAGTACGGATTTCTTAAAAATGACCAATATGCCCCACTCAGTGTCATTTGTCGGTGGTGGCTATATTGCATTTGAATTTGCGGCAATGGCAATTACCGCGGGTGCTGAGGTTCATATTATTCATCATAATGACCGACCACTGAAAGCTTTCGCAAAAGCAGACGTTAATCAATTGGTTTCCCAACTTGAAGAGCAGGGCGTTCGCTTTCATTTTGGCGTTGATATTAGTCGGATTGAAAAAAATGCCGATGGCTACGAGTTAGTGAGTGCACAAGGCTTCAGTTTACAAACCGATAAAGTCTTTTGTACAGCAGGCAGAGTTCCCAACGATGACACTTTAGATTTAGATAAAGTTGGCGTGGAATTTTCCAAACGTGGGATCAAGGTTGATGATCATCTTCAAACGACTGCTAAAAATATTTTTGCGATCGGGGATGTTGTGGATAAATCACAACCTAAATTAACACCAGTTTCTGGATTTGAAGCGCAATATTTGGCAGAATCTTTTGCTGGTGAAACTAAAGCTATTCAGTATCCGGCGATTCCAACCGTTGTTTATGGGACGCCACGTTTAGCCAAGGTTGGCGTTGGTGCCGAAGAAGCACAAACACAAAAAAATAATTATGCTGTTCAAAACTTTGATTTGACGGGATGGTTTACCTATCACCGCTTGAACGAACCGTTGGCATATGCTACAGTAATAACATCTAAAAAAACAGGTGCAGTTGTTGGAACAAGCCTCATGAGTGGTGAAGCGGATGATTTAATAAACTATTTTGCGATGGCTATTAATCGTCAGTTAACTCCTGAAAACTTAAAGCAAACAATTTTTGCTTACCCCACAGCTGCAAGTGATTTGACCTATTTAATGTAAACTTGCGGAGGTAACTATATGGAATTCATCGGGACACTTGCTTTAGTACTTTTTTTAACGTTGTTTGTTGGGCATTACAGCCAACGGATGGGTGTCCCAGGTGTCATTGGGCAACTTTTAGTCGGAGTCGTTTTGGGTCCGGCTATTTTGAATTGGATTCAATTAAATAGTTTGGTTCAAGTTTTTTCTGATTTAGGTGTTATTATTTTGATGTTCATCGCTGGTTTGGAAAGTAACATTGCCCTGCTAAAAAAATATTTACGGCCCGCTCTGATTGTTGCGGTAATTGGTGTTATTTTTCCAGTAGTAATTATGGGGGCGTCAGGACTGCTTTTTCACTTTAGTCGTTTGGAGTGTTTTTTCTTGGGCGTGGTATTTTCGGCAACATCGGTCAGCATTTCGGTAGAAGTTCTGAAAGAATTTCATGCATTGGACACCAAAGAAGGCGCCACAATTCTAGGAGCCGCAGTTGCGGATGATATTATTGGTGTGATTTTGCTAAGCATTATGGTTAGCATGATGGGTGAATCCAGCGGCAATCAGAACTTGGTGCTGGTTATTTTAAAACAAATTTTGTATTTTGTTGGTGTTTATCTACTTATCAAATGGATTGCACCATATTTAATGCGAACGGCGGATCGTCTTTTTATGACTTCAAGTCGCACAATCATGTCAATGGTCATTTGTTTATCCATGGCATGGTTGGCTGAACTAGTCGGTTTAAGTGGTGCAGTTGGTGCGTTTTTTGCCGGGATTGCGGTGGCATTGACACCCGCTCACGAAGAAATTGGCGAAAGTGTAGAGCCAATTGGCTATGCGATTTTTATCCCCATGTTCTTCGTGAGTGTGGGCCTAAATATGAATTTTTCCCATTTATGGCAATCTCTTGGCTTTGTGCTGTTGATGACCATTTTAGGTATCGGGACAAAATTATTTGGCTGTGGCCTTGGTGGCAAAATATCAGGGTTTGATTTGTCTAGTAATTACGTCATCGGTGCCGGAATGATTTCACGAGGAGAAATGGGCTTAATCACGGCCCAAATAGGGTTTGCGGCTAAATTGATTGATCCCACGCATTATTCAGATGTCATTTTGGTAATTATTTTGGTCACACTTATTGCGCCGTTTATTTTAAAACATGCTATTACGCATCAACGGAACTTAGCCACGAAATAGGTTATTCAATTGAACAAATAAATGTGATAAATTTTACTTTATGATGTATTCAAAACTTAAAAAATGTCGTATAATTACCTTTAGAGAATCTTAAATTCTGTAAGTTTGGGGGTTATTATATATGAAGAATAGTGATAAACATACTTTTGGTCATCAGAAAGACGAAAAATTGCACTTTAAAATGTACAAAGTGCATAAGCAATGGCTATATGCTGGGCTTGTTTTAGTTGGTATCAATGCTGCCGTGGCTTTTAATGAAACAACACCAGTATTAGCAGATACTAATAACACGACGCAGGCTGGTAAAACAACTAAATCAAGCAGTTACGCATATTCCAGTTCTTATGCGGCTAGTGCAACAACGAGCACAGCAAGTAGTGCAAGTTCTGTAGCTGTAAGTAGTGCTACTTCCTCAGTAAGTTCAAGTAGTGTTGCCAGTTCAACAGCAAGTTCAAGTGCCAAAACGAGTTCAGCAACCAGTTCTGTGGCTTCGTCAAGCTCAGTAGCTGCAAGTTCGGCTGTCGTTTCAAGTGGTGTAAGTAGCTCTGCTGTTAGTACTTGGACGCCATCTAGCGTAAGTAGCTCAAGTGCAAGCGTCAGTTCAGCAGCTGCCGCAAGTTCTGCAGTAGCTGTCAGTTCCAGTGCGTCTAGTGTGGCTGCGTTTAGCAGTGTTGCTAGTAGCGTGTCAGCTTCTGACAGTTCTGAGGCGACCAGCGTGGCTTCTTCAGCATCAAGTTCAGCTGACCAAGGTTCTTCCTCTGATATAAAAACCGACCAAACAAGTAGTGAAGCAAGCTCAGTTTCTGAAGCTAGTTCTGAGAGCATTAGTTCAGTCGCTGCTGGCTCAACGGCTTCAAGTAAATCGACCTCTACAACTGCTAGTTCAGCTTCTGTAGGTGTGGATGCTAAAGCTGCGTCATCAGCAACCGTTCAGACAAGTAGTTCAAAAACCGATGAATCAAGTGTGGTCACCGCTTCTATTTCTAAGGTTGTTCAACAGGTTAGTCGCGCAACAGCAGCCTTACAGCAAGTTACGACAACACATCAGCGAGTAGATCGTTCACCATACTTAGAAAACTTATCTAAGTTTGCGGGGGCAACAGCAGCTACCACGGTTGAAGCGGCCGATTTGAATGACGAATATCAGCAAGCAGCTATTCCTGTGACACAGTTCCAAGAAACTTCACGTGCAATTAGTAACGCGCAAAGCGAAGCAAGTCAGACAACTGAGCGTGCTTCAGGTAATAGTGATAAAGATGATAACTCTTCATCAGAAATGATGGTTCAAACAGCTGTTTTTGCAACAGATGCTCATGGGAATTTGAGTGGTAGCACTTATACCATCCATGGTAATAAACAAAAATGAAATTAGGTCAGTTATTTCGAATAAACTTAAGATAGAAATAATTAGGGACATCTGAATTTTCTCTTTTCGATTTGTTTTGGTGATTAAATCATAACTCAAAGAGGACAGGTGTCCTTTTTATTTTTCTGATTTTTAAAATAGACAAAAAACTGGTATTAGTTATTCACCAATACCAGAAAAGTTTAGACTCAATAAAAGCGATAGGACAAACCGGTTTTGGTTTGATTTTATCGCTTTTTGTTTACAAAAAATTATTTAATTTGAACTAAATGTTCGTGATCATTAACAACTTCGTTAATAAGCGGGGATGCAGCACCAATGCTTAACAAGGTTAGACTATGCATTGCCCGCGAAGCCATCGTGTATAAAATTCCGGTAGAACTTTGGTCGGGGTAATTATTTTGTGAAATATTGTAGGCAATAACAGAGTCGAATTCTAGCCCCTTAGCCAAATAAATGGGCATAATCAAGACACCCTTAGGCAAAGCTAAATCCGCATCTGAAAGCAGATTGGCGTTAGTAGCCCGATGAATGTTCTCAAAAACATGCTGACTTTCTGTCATGTTACGCGTCAAAATAGCTACTGTTCCGTATGTTTGGAGTTCTTTTTTACAAATTGCAATTAAGGCCTGATTACCATCCGCAACTGTGTCACGAATGACGACGCTTGGTAAACTGCCCTCGCGATTGAAGGCTTGAATCTGGTCCCCGTCAGGTAAAAGTTTTTTTGCAAAACTGGTGATGGGATAAGTGGAGCGGTAACTTCGATTTAAAGTGATTAAATTAGCTTTTTTAACATTAAAAGCTTCTTTTAAATGGGTTAACAAGATTTGCGGTGCTTCAACGTTTTTAAAGAGAGCTTGTTCACTATCACCAAGAAGTGTAAATTTTGCGTTTGGAAACGCATGTTTAAAGTACATCATTTGTGCTAATGAATAATCTTGCATCTCATCAATAAAAATATGCTGAATTTGACGGTTGCGGCCACTACCAGTGAATAAGTCACGCATTAAAAGTAGTGGTGCAGCATCCATTAAGCGTAAGCGATGATATTCAATAGCTTGTTGAAAGTCAAACTGATTTTTTTGCTTTGCTGCTGATGAAACTGTTTTTGGAAATTCTACTTGGTTTAAAAAAGATACATATTGTGAATAAACATCAATAAAATAATTATTAAAGAGAGCATCATAAACAACTTGGAAGTGTTTGGCAGCGAGTTTGCGGCCTAAATAATGAATTTCATCGTCATAACTTTCAAATGCACGTAATCGCTTTTTGCCAATTAAGTCGTTATATTCTTCGTTACTTAAATGGTCAATGGTTTCATGAATCCAATCAGCATTGGCTTCTTCATCAAGTCGTTTTTTTAATTGTTTAATTAACGTGTTTTTAGTTTTTAAAAAGCGATCGGCTGGACGCATTGTGTCCGGCAAATCTGTATAAATTTTTCGAATATCAGTGGCTTTAAAGAATGGCTTTTCTTCAAACATGACATTGGTAAATTGAATTTTATCTGGGGACAAATTGTTCACATAGTTAGCAACCAATCGCATAAAATCTGGTCCTTCAATAAATTCAGCCAATTCTACATCAGCGCCAGTAATATTTGAATTGTGCTCGTATCGATCAAAAACCGTTTCAACATTCAATCCCTGAAAACGTTGAGAGAGAAAATCAGCCAGCGTGATTTGGCGCATGTTTCGTTCACCCAAGCTTGGTAAAACGTCAGAAATATATCGACTATACAAGCGATTAGGTGAGAACAATACAATTTCATCCGCATTTAACGAAGTACGACTATGATAAAGTAAAAAAGCAATTCGCTGCAAGATAGCGGAAGTTTTGCCACTACCGGCGACACCTTGGACAACCAATAAATCACTAGTGGTATCGCGAATGATGTCATTTTGTTCTTTTTGAATCGTGGCTACAATATTAGCCATGTAAGTATCATTCTGTTGTCCGAGTACTTCTTGCAGAATCTCATCAACAACAGTTTCATTGGTGTCAAACATGTTAGTGATTTTACCAGATTGAATAGAAAACTGGCGCTTTTTCACCAAATCAGTATTCATTTTACCGGCAGGAGTTTGGTAGGAGACATTTCCTAAAGTGCCATTGTAGTAGATACTTGAAATTGGCGCCCGCCAGTCGTAAATAAGAAAATTTTCGTGTTCATCAGCAAACGAAGCGGTTCCGATATATAGGGGTTCTACGTCAGTTTCACCAGGATCTTGAATATCGATGCGGCCAAAATAGGGTGAATCCTGTAACTGCTTGTAGGTAGCAACTTGTCGTTTAAGGATACTTTCGTTTTCAACGGCACGTGCAACCAGGCCTTTTTGTTGTTGAACTTCGGCATTGGTTTCGATCCGATCATCAACTTCAAAGGTATTGATTTTTGCGTTTTGAGAGTAATTACTTTCAACAGATCGCGTTTCGGAGTGGGCCTGATCGACCAATTTTTGAGTGTGATTGGCTTGTGCTTCAATTTTTTGAATGACGTGATCAACGCGGGTTTGTTCGGATTTAAGTTCATTTGAATCAACGGTGCTCAATTGCATGACTCCCTTAGTGTAAAAGCATTTTAGTGTTACGATATTCTAGGCTGTTTGGAGGAGAAAGTCAAGCGAAGTCAATCGGGTGATGTTGAGCTGTCAGGAGGATGAGGCCAAGTTCCTGTGGTGAAGATTTGGCACAAGAATCAATATTTATTATAAAAACAAGACTTGCTCCCAAAACTAAAGATAGGTACAATGAACATATCAAGTTCAGTGAAGAAATAAAGTAGTTTTTCACCGCCAGAGAGAAATCATTTGCTGAGAGATTTCAGAAAAACGAATTGGGTTTTGGAGAACGCTTAAACGGGGCACCGATATCTGCAATGAGTGGCAGAGTACTCTGCAAATTAGGTGGCACCACGGTGAATTCGTCCTATTACTAGTCTTACTAGTGATGGGATTTTTATTTGCACTGAAACAAAACACAAAGAAGAGGAGATTTTATTATGACAAAAAAGCACGTAATTTTAACCGGAGATCGCCCAACAGGAAAGCTACACATTGGTCATTATGTGGGTTCACTTAAAAATCGAGTTGAATTACAAAATACTGGTAATTATGACAGTTATATTATGATTGCGGATATGCAGGCTTTAACCGACAATGCGCGTGATCCAGAAAAAATTCGTAATAGTTTAATTCAGGTAGCTTTGGACTATTTAGCAGTGGGGATTGATCCAGAAAAATCCACAATTTTAGTGCAATCACAAATTCCTGCATTAAGTGAGTTGACGGAAACTTATTTGAATTTGGTGACTGTTTCTCGTTTGGAAAGAAATCCAACGGTCAAAACAGAAATCAAGCAAAAAAAGTTTGGCGAAAGTGTGCCGGCAGGATTCTTCATTTATCCTGTGAGTCAGGCTGCAGATATAACTGCGTTTAAGGCTGACACGGTGCCAGTTGGCGATGATCAGGAGCCAATGCTGGAACAGACACGTGAAATTGTGCGAACGTTTAATAATGTTTATGGAAAAGAGATTTTGGTTGAACCAGAGGGATATTTCCCACCAAAGGGATTGGGAAGAATTCCGGGCTTAGATGGTAATGCAAAGATGAGTAAGTCATTGAATAATGCGATTTATTTGTCGGATGATGAGGATACGATTCAAAAGAAAGTAATGTCGATGTATACAGATCCAAAGCATATTAAGGTGACGGATCCGGGCCATGTGGAAGGCAATACAGTTTTCACTTATTTGGATATTTTTGATAAGGATAAGAAAAAAGTGGCAGATTTGAAGGCCCAGTATCAAGCAGGGGGATTGGGAGACGTTAAAATTAAGCGATATTTGAATGAAGTGTTGCAGAATACGTTGAAACCAATTCGAGAGCGAAGAGAGCAGTATGCACAGGATATTCCTGGGGTGTATGATATTTTGAAGCGCGGTAGTGAAAAGGCGAATAAGGTGGCAAACCAAACTTTGGATGAAGTGCGGGATGCGATGGGAATTAATTATTTTAAGTGAGCGAGGCAAAACGATAGGATAGAAAATGTAAGGCTAAGGCACGCCGAAAGCGGAAAAATCCCCGCAGTAGGCGTGCCTTGCATTTTCTATCCTGTTTTGCCGAGCTGTCCTAAGAATCAGTGAGCGGATTGAGACGGGTCTATTTTTACTAAATAAGGGCACTGGATGCGGGGAGGATTTCCCGATGGAAGTGTGCTTATTTAGTAAAAGTGTGTCTCGGGGAGCTGTCCTAAAAATTAGTGAGCGGAACAAACCGGGAGTCTTTAGTCCGTAAGTGAGATGGATGCGGGATCGCAATCCCGCAGGAATCTTGCTTATGGATTAAAGACTGGTTTGAGAAGCTGTCCTAAAACCTAGTGAGCGGATAAAAACGTCCATGACTATAAGCATAAGTGTGCCGTCAGCAGGATGAAGTCAGGCGCTAAGTATGCTTATGTTTATAGTCATGTTTTCTGCAGCCGTCCTAAAATATAAACCAGTCGAAAACTTTTTCAATCAAACTCAAACCATAATTTTAGTAAGTTTACATTTTCTCAGACACCCATTTATCGCAAGTTCATCGCATGTTTAAACGAAAACATGGTAAAATAAGAACAATTAAATTATCGTGATGGATTGAGAGGTGTCAAAATGGAAAACTTAGTTATTGTGGATTTAGGTTCCAATTCAGTTCGAATGGCAATTAACGAAATTCACGAGGACGGAAGCTTTCATGAGGTCCGGCGAATTAAGGAAGACTCTCGCATCTCTGAAGGAATGGGCAGCAATCATATTCTGCAGCAAGTGGCGATGGACCGAACCGTGGCAGCCTTAAAACGGTTTAAGCATATCTATGAAAGCTATCCGAATCGTACGGTACGTGGAATTACGACAGCAGCGGTTCGGGTGGCGCGTAATCAAGCCGAATTTTTAAACCGGGTTCAAGATGAGATTGGCATTCAACTTGACGTTTTGTCGGGTAACGATGAAGCATATTATGACTATTTAGGTGTCATGAATTCTCTGGAAATTCGGGATTGTTTGATTCTGGACACTGGTGGGGCTAGTTGTGAATTAATTCATGTTGAAAATGGGAAACCTCGCAACTTGATAAGTGTACCATTTGGCGCCGTGAGTCTTTCGGAACGATTCCATTTAAACAATGTGGTCCGCGCTGATCGGTTATTTGCTGCTCAAAATTTTGTGAATAAACAGTTTCGCGATATTTGGTGGATTATGGATGCTGTTCAATTACCAATTATTTTACTGGGTGGCGCTAATCGAACTTTGGCACGTATGAATCGCCAACATCAAGGAATATTACGAGTAGATAATATTCATGGCTATCGTTTAAAAACAGAAGTGGTCAACAAAACTTTTCGAGCTTTGTTATCCCGAAACTTAATTAATCGTAAAAAGATGCCAGGGTTAGAAACACAACGAGCTGACATTATTATTGGTGGTATTTTACCATTAGTGATGTTACTCCAAATGTTGGATGCTGATCGGGTGATCTTCTCGGAAAGTGGTGTCCGTGAAGGCATCATTTCTGAGTATGTTCAGCATCGCTAAACCAAACAAAAATATCAAAAGCGGAAAAGCACATTGTAAAAATGAGTTTCACCGCGTTTTTTGGTTTTAGGAGAATTAAATTAATGAATTTAAAGCAATTTTATAAACAAACTTATGCGCAACGTCTGACGATTCTAAAAAAACAGTTAAACTTAACTGCGGACGACGAGGCTATAATTGCAGATGAAAATACCAATCAAGGTGATCAGATTATTGAAAATTACTTGATGGATTTTCCGATTTCTGAAGGTGTTGCAGTTAACTTTGTGATTAACGGAGAAGAAAAAGTAGTTCCGATGGTGACAGAAGAGCCATCCGTGATTGCAGCAGCAAGCAATGGCGCCAAAATAATGGCGATTGATGGCGGCATCCAGACCAAGATAACGGATCGATTGATGATGGGCCAAGTTTTAATGGCAAATGTTCATGATTCAGAAAAACTTGCACAGCTTTTGCGAGAAAATGAAAATAGAATTTTACAGACTGCTAATGATGCACATCCATCCATTGTTAAACGTGGGGGTGGCGCAAAAAAAATACGTGTAAGAAAGCTTGATCACCAGTTTGTTTCATTAGATATTTTTATTGGTACAAAGGAAGCAATGGGTGCTAATATGATTAATGCGATGTTAGAAGGAGTTTCGAATTTCTTACACCTTGAACTTGGGCAAACTAGTTTAATGGCAATTTTGAGTAATTTGTCTGATGAGTGTTTGGCAACTGCGACCTGCCGAATTCCAATGACTGCTTTAGCAACAAAACAGTTTGACGGAGATGAAATTGCTAATCGAATTGTCATGGCCAGTGAGGCAGCGCAGGTTGATCCCTATCGTGCGACAACGCATAACAAAGGAATTATGAATGGTGTTGATGCTGTCGTAATGGCTTCCGGGAATGATTGGCGAAGCATTGAAAGCAGTGCGCATGCATATGCTGCTCAAGATGGCCAATATCGAGGGCTTAGTCGCTGGCAAATTGAAGATAAATTTTTGGTAGGTTCTTTAACATTACCTTTACCAGTGGGATTTGTTGGCGGTTCAATCAAGATTAATCGCAAAGCCCAACTAAATCATCGTTTGATGCAGGTAAAAACGGCAAAAGAATTAGAAGAAGTCATTGTAAGTGTTGGATTAGCACAAAACTTGGCGGCCTTAAAAGCTTTGGTTTCAGAAGGAATTCAACGAGGACACATGCATTTGCAAGCAAAGTCATTGTTGCTAAGCAATGGCGCAACGTCAGCTGAACTCGCAGAAGCCCAGCTACTTTTAGAAAAGGCACCTGTAATTGATGAACAAACTGCACGGCAAATTTTAAAACAACTACGAGGAGAAAGTAATGAGTGATATTCAACTTAATAATGAAGTAAACGAACTACTGAATGAAGTGAATCAGAAGATTTCTGGTGATGTGGTGTTCGATTATGGCACGGAAAAATCCGGATATGTGCGTTATGACCAATCCTACCAAAGTTGGCAAAATGGCGATTTGATCATTCATGTGAAGGATGTTACTGCGCCGAATTACACCGTTTCTCATGAATTGCAGCATGCTTTATTAGATGCGACTGGCTACCCAACGATTTCTTTCAACGTGACAAGTGGACATCGTGATTTTGACGAACAACTGATGATCGTTACCACGACTTTATATGATACCATTACTCATTTGACAATTTATGAATGGCAAAAACAGCACGGTTTATTGAATGACGAGGTTCAAAAACAGTATTTAAAAGGGGTCCAACAAACCATTAAGCCAGAAGAAAATGGTGAAATGGATGGGATGATGCATTTGCGTTTGTTAACGATTTTGGATGCACTCGTCTTTTTCGGGAATGACTTTGATAAAGTAGCGGATCAATTCAAACGCGATTACCCCATTTCTCTGGCAGGTGCGCAAAATGTATACCAAATTATTTCTGCCAAACCGGTTGATTCACCGTTTACCTTGCGAAGAACTGTTGTAAAAGCCTTTGAAGCATTTGACGCTCAACTTGAAAAATGGCAGTTGCCAACAGTTGGTAGCAAAGAGTTTGTGACGTTAGGTAGTGTGTTCAGTAAACGCCAATTGCGGTTGGAAGTACGGCAGTTGTTTCAAATTTCTCATTCTGAAATTAAAAGTGCAGAGACTAAAGAGCGAGCCTATATTGGAATTGGGGTTAACGATCAACAAAATGCGTTTATTTTGCCGGATCCACCCAAAGGAAAAACGGATGATTATTTCAAGACTCTATACAGCATGTCTGTGGAAACACTTTTTAAACAGCTAAATCTAGCCTATTCGGTCCGATAATTTTTGGTGGAAATCAAATAGTTTACCAAGAGTTATATTTAGCTTAAAATAAAGGATAGATAATGGATGTTAGCATCGGTTTGTAGTCAGGAGGATCTGAACCATGAAGCGTCAGGATATCTTTCAGCAACTTGTTAAATTAAAAAATCGCATGCGTGGTCTCATGCGCCTTCAAGTGGTGCTTGATTTAATTATGATTTTTGCATTTTTAAGAACAGTTTTGAGGGGCGATACAGTTAATTTATTTGGGGCCGTGTTAACACAGAACAGTGCTATGATTGTCACGTTTTTAATTGCAATCATTGATTTATGTTTTACACAAATTCGAAAAAATTATCGTAAAGTTGGGCGTACGTTAATTGGTCACCTTGGTGGGCAATTGTCAGAAGATGAAGTTATGGTCATTAGACAGTTTGAAAGATATTAAAAATAGATTCGCTTAATAATAAAGCAGCTGGAAAGTTAATTTTTTCCAGCTGCTTTATTTTCCATTTTTAAACAAATGTCGACGACTTTTTTCTGAAGCGGCGACAGAATATGATTAGTGCGATAGGCCAAACTCATATAAAATTCAGGTTGGGGATCATCTAACAGTTTTAGTTGAACCACATCGGGATTTGTAATGGCCGATTCAGCCAAAAAGCTCAACCCAACATTTTTAGCAATCATACCTTGAATCACTTGTGGATCATTACTTTCGTAAATAATCTTTGGTCGAAAGTGATTGGCATGACTTAATTGGTTGAGGGCTTCTGAATGAACGAAGCTCCTCCCAAAGGTAATGAAGTTCTCGTTTTTTAAATCACGAAACAAAATTCCCTTTTTGGCCGCAAGAGGGCTTTTTTTACTAACAACAATGTGAAACTTAGTTTGTGCGAAAGTTTGGCTAAAAAGGCGTGCCGAATCAAATGGTTGGATGGAACCCACAAGAGCCATATCAAGCGTGCCGTTAAGTAAAAGTTTTAATAATTCTGCCGAACCGTGTTCAATAGGTACGATTTGTGAAAGGAGATCGTGCTTAACCAATTCCGCCGCAATTTGAGGAAAATAGGACTGGCTAATTACTGGCGGTAATCCAAGCACGACTTTTCCAGTATTGATATTACGAATTTCGCTTTGAGCGATGTTTACCTGATCCAAAACAATGGTGGTGTGCTCGGCCAGTTGCTGGCCGCTTAAGGTCGTTGTCAACTTATGCTGGCTGGCATCACGGACAAACAGTTGTGTCTGAAATTCTGTTTCAAGACGTTTAATGGCCGTACTAATAGTTGGCTGACTCACTTTAAATTTGGCGGCCACCCGTGAAAAATTACGTTCTTCAATCATTGCTTGAAAATATTCAAAATCTTTGATGTTCATGTATTTGCCTCGTGATGTATTTTTGGGATTGGGCGGGTCCTGAATTAAGCTCCTCAAACCAGTCTTTAATCCATAAGCAAGATTTCTGCGAGATTGCGATCCCACCTCCATCTCACTTATAGATTAAAGACTCCCGGTTTGTTCCGCTCACTAATTTTTAGGACAGCTCCTTGAGACACA
>NZ_DOEM01000022.1:3257-3420 GCF_003533255.1 Pediococcus sp. | reverse complement strand
AACCCGTCTCAATCCGCTCACTATATTAGGACAGCTCCTGAAAACATGACTATACTCATAAGCATGCCTAGCGCCGGACTTCATCCTGCTGACGGCACACTTATGAGTATAGTCATGGACGTTTTCATCCGCTCACTAAATTAGGACAGCTCCTTGAGACACA
>NZ_DOEM01000022.1:0-3189 GCF_003533255.1 Pediococcus sp. | reverse complement strand
AACCCGTCTCAATCCGCTCACTAATTTTTTTCCGGCATCACCCATGCCGCCACAATGTACAAAATAATACATGGGAAAAATCCTGGGATTGAAATTGCCGCGTAAAGTACTCGTGCCAATGTCTTATCTATTCCCATATATTCTGCAAAGCCACCAACTACCCCTGCAATCATCTTATCTGATGATTTTGTCAGTTTTTTACTCATAATTATTCCTCCTCTGCTTTTTCCGGTCTATTTCTTTACTATTTTTATTATAACTTTTTGGACTATTAAATCCTATCTAAAAGTACTAAAAAACTTTACTAATGGTCAGCCGTGATATTATTAGGCTTTCCATAAAGCTTATTAGATTTTTTAATACATTCTTAAAGATTTGACTATAGTTTTTTCAGGCGTGTATAGTGACCTTTCGTTGAGAACAAAAAGTAAGTAACTGGAGGTTATGAATATGACAAAAAGTCCTGTAGAAATTTTAAATAATCCTTTTGAAAATAAAGGTACTGCTTTTACTGAAAAAGAGCGTCAATCACTTGGTTTGGTTGGTTTATTACCACCTTATGTCCAAACCTTGGATGATCAAGCTAAACAAACTTATGCCCAATTACAAACAAAAACTAGTGATTTAGAAAAACGGATTTTCTTAATGGAAATCTTCAACGAGAATCGTGTTTTGTTTTACAAATTGTTTAGTCAACACGTTGTCGAGTTCATGCCAATTGTGTATGATCCAACGATCGCCGACACCATCGAAAATTACAGTGATTTATTTATTCAATCACAAAATGCCGTTTTCTTGTCAATCGATGATCCTGACAGCATGAAAGCTTCATTGAAGAATGCCGCTGATGGTCGCGACATTCGTTTGATCGTGGTAACCGATGCTGAAGGAATCTTAGGCATTGGCGACTGGGGCACAAACGGGGTTGATATCTCGGTTGGTAAACTCATGGTTTATACTGCTGCTGCCGGCATCGATCCTAGCCAAGTAATGCCTGTTGTGCTTGATGTAGGTACTAACAATCAAGATTTGTTAAAGAATCCTATGTACCTTGGTAATCGTCACGAACGTATTACTGGCGATCGTTATTACAAATTTGTTGATCAGTTTGTGAATACTGCTGAAGACTTATTCCCTAAGCTGTACTTGCATTTTGAAGATTTTGGCCGTGATAATGCTGCTAATATCTTGAACAAGTACAAGGACCAGATCACCACATTTAATGATGATATTCAGGGAACTGGAATCATTGTGTTAGCTGGGATTCTTGGTGCTTTGAATATTTCAAAACAAAAGATGACTGATCAAGTTTACTTGTCATACGGAGCAGGAACTGCCGGTGCTGGTATTACGAAACGAATTTACGACGAGTTCTTGCAACAAGGTTTATCTGCAGAAGAGGCTAAGAAACACTTCTATATGGTGGACAAACAAGGTTTGCTGTTTGATGATGACCAAACTTTGACACCAGAACAAAAACCATTTGCACGTTCACGTTCAGAATTTGCCAATGCTGATGAATTAACAACGCTTGAAGCTGCTGTTAAAGCCATTCACCCAACCATTTTGGTGGGAACATCAACTCAACCAGGGACCTTTACGGAAGCTGTTGTGAAAGAAATGGCTGCTCATACTGACCGTCCAATTATCTTTCCATTATCAAATCCAACAAAGCTTGCAGAAGCAAAGGCTGAAGATTTGATCAAGTGGAGTGATGGTAAGGCTTTGGTTGCAACTGGAATTCCAGCCGCAGACGTTGCCTACAATGGTGTTACTTACCAAATCGGTCAGGCTAACAATGCGTTAGTTTATCCTGGATTAGGTTTAGGTGTCATTGCTTCAACTGCAAAAGTATTAAATGATGAAATGATCTCACAAGCTGCTCATTCATTAGGTGGTATTGTGGATGGTAACAAACCAGGAGCAGCTGTTTTACCTCCTGTTTCCAAACTTGATCAATTCTCGTTTACAGTAGCAAAGGCCGTTGCTCAAAGTGCTGTGGATCAAAAATTGAATCAGGAATCTATTTCAGATGTTGATAAGGCTATTAACGATGTGAAATGGGAACCTAAGTATTAAAAATAAAAGAATTTAAGTAGAGGAAGGATTATCATGGCTTTTATAACTTCTGTTGAAAGTATTGTGACAATTTTACTAATGATGGCCCTAGGTTATTTACTCCGCCGAATTGGCTGGTTTGATGATAACTTTAGTGGCAGCATCTCAAAATTGATTATGAATGTGGCTTTACCAGCTTCAATCTTTGTATCTGTAATGAAGTACCTAACTTTGAATAAATTAATTAGTCTTTCGAGTGGCTTAATTTATTCATTTGGTGGGGTCATTATTGGCTACATCATCGCTTGGTTGGCCGTAAAGGTTTTGCGAGTGCGTCCAGGACGGCGTGGAATTTTTATGAATACCGTTGTGAATGCGAACACCATTTTTATTGGGCTACCTTTAAATATTGCGTTGTTTGGATCAGTTAGTTTGCCATATTTCTTGGTTTATTATGTTACTAATACCGTTTCGACTTGGGCATTTGGTGTGTTCTTGATTTCAAACGATGATCCAACGAAGAAGAAGGGTGAAAAAGGTTCTGGTAACTTTAACTGGAAGAAACTTTTGCCACCACCATTGTTAGGCTTTTTGGTTGCGTTAGTTTGGTTGATTTTGAGTTTGCCGGTGCCAGAATGGGCAAATAATACATTAACTTATGTTGGTAATTTGGTTACACCATTGTCCTTGATTTATATCGGGATTGTGTTGGCGGATGCCGGTTTGAAGAGTATTAATTTTGATAAAGATACGATTTTTGCGTTGTTGGGTCGATTTGTGTTGTCACCAATTGTGATCACGATGTTGATTATGTGGGGAGCAAGTATGGGGCATGCAATTCCAACGATGGAAATGCAGACGTTGATTGTGCAGGCGGCGGCACCAGGTTTGGCGGTAATGCCAATATTGGCGAACGAGTCGCATGGTGATGTGAAGTTTGCGACAAACTTGGTAACGACAAGTACAATTTTGTTTATAGTGGTTGTGCCGATTGTGATGAGTTTGATTCAGTTTGTATAAAAAAGAGTGTTAAAGAGAGCGGTAGTTTATGAGCATTAGCATAGATAGTCGAATGATTCGGGTTAGGAATCGTTTGACTATCGTAGCTACTACTCCACACGCAGGGATGGT